>JBKJKH010000352.1:0-4873 GCA_046597595.1 Gemmatimonadaceae bacterium | reverse complement strand
ATCGATTTCCAAGCTGGTCTCGTCGTTCCCGAACTTCTTCATCCAGGAAGTCGACGGCTGCGACCTGATCGCCAGCTACGAAGTCATGCAGAAAGCGGTGGACTACGCGCGGAAGCGAAAGGGCCCTGCGCTGGTCCATGCGCAGGTTATCCGTCCGTATTCGCATTCGCTTTCCGATGACGAGGTCAACTACCGCCCCACGGAGGAGCGCGAGGCAGACGCAAAGCGCGATCCGCTGACGACGTTCCCGCGCTGGCTCGTCGCGGAGGGGTACGCGACGGACAGTGAGCTCGCCCAGATGCTCGTGGAGGTCGACGCGGAAGTGCAGGCGGCGACCGACGATGCGCTGTCGCAAGAACAACCAGGTCCGGAAACGGTGCACTTCGCCGTGTATTCGCCCGACGTCGATCCGACGAGCGAGCAGTTCGACACGGAGGATGATCCGCAGTTCTCGGGGAGCGACACGACTATGGTCGAACTCCTCAATACCTGCATGCGGGACGAGATGCGGCGCGATCCGAAGATCCTCATGTTCGGGGAGGATGTCGCCGACGTGTCGCGCGAGGAGAACCTGGAGAAGGTGAAGGGCAAAGGCGGCGTGTTCAAGGCGACGCACGGCCTTCAGAAGGAGTTCGGCGGAGTGCGCGTGTTCAACTCGCCACTCGCCGAGGCGAACATTGTCGGGCGCGCGATCGGCCTCGCGATTCGGGGGTTCAAGCCCGTCGTTGAGATTCAGTTTTTCGACTATATCTGGCCGGCGTACATGCAGATCCGCGACGAACTCGCGACCATGCGCTGGCGCTCGAACAACGACTTTGCGGCGCCGGTCGTCATTCGCGTGACGTATGGCGGCTATATCCGTGGCGCGGTTTACCACTCACAGACGGGCGCGTCGCTGTTCACGCACACGCCTGGATTGCGCGTGATCTGCCCCGCCACTGCGCTCGATGCGAACGGCTTGCTGCGCACGGCGATTCGCTGCGAAGATCCGGTCATCTTCCTCGAGCACAAGCATCTCTATCGGCAGGCGTACAATAAGTCGGCGTATCCCGGACCGAACTTCATGATTCCGTTCGGGAAGGCGAAGGTCGTGCGCGAGGGGACAGACGTCACGATCGTCACGTACGGCGCGACGGTGCAGCGCGCACTCGCGGCGGCGAACCAGGCGCACGAGAACGGGCTCAACGCGGAAGTCATCGACCTGCGTTCGCTCTCACCGTGGGACAAGGAGGCGGTCTTCGCGAGCGTGAAGAAGACCAACCGCGTGATCGTGCTCTACGAGGACTCGATCTCCTGGGGATACGGTGCCGAGATTGCGGCAGCCATCGCAGACGAGTGCTTCGCCTGGCTCGATGCCCCGGTCCGGCGCGTTGCGTCAACCGATACGTTCGTCGGCTATGCGCCGCGTCTCGAGGACGCCATCCTGCCGCAGGTCGACACCATCCGGGCGGCCATCGAGGAAATTACAACGTATTAACTCGACGAGTGACTGACACGAGTGAGACAAGTCACTCGTCGTCACTCGTGTCAGTCACTCGTCTAAAAACTGATGTCCGCGCCCTTGGACGCCTTGTACGAGGCGGGGACCTCGAACCGGCGCGGATCGAGCATCGCTTTCTTCACCCGCGTCACCTCGATCGTCGATACGGACTTCGAGACCTTGCCTTCCTGGTCCGTCATTTCCAGCGTCGCCACGGTCCTCAGCGGAAGCGTCTCGAACATCTTCGCGCGCTCGGCCAGCGACCGCCGCACGTAATCCGCACTCTGCAGCGCGAGCGCATTGGGCAGGAGCGCGACGAAGTCGAATACGGGATTCCCGGGCATCTCCAGCGTTGGGCTCACCCAGAAATCGGTCGTCAATTTGCCGCGCAGGGTGGGATGCGCGCCGAACACGCGCATCTCGATGCGATAGGACTGCGTCATCTGATAGCGTTCGGTGGCATAGCCCGCGATCGTGTCGCCGGCTCCCAGCCTGCTCGACCCCACCTCGAGTCCGCCGAGGGTGACGTCGACAAAGCGTCCGACGGCGTTGAGGCCGAAGCTGACCATGCGAGCCAGTGAATCGATCGCGACGACATTGAACTCGCGTTTCTCGGGGCGCACCATGGCGATCTGCCGTCCCTGGTCACTGATGATCAGGTACTCGCCGCGGCGGTCGCGGTCGCGCTTCACGCCGGCTCGCGGCGCCAGGGTAACGCGGATCTCTTCACCCATCACCTCCGCCTTCCCGGTCACCGGAGCTTCGCCCTTGGCATCGCCGCCTTCGGTGCGAATGCGGAATGCGTACTCCCAGCCGTTGCGCCCGGCGGCAATGCGCGCGGCGTCGGCCTTGTCGTTGATTGCGCGAATGGAGCCGTCGGAGACGGACTCCTTCTCGAGTCGGGTGACGCGGCTTTCGGTCGTCGTCGCGCGTGTCTGTCCGGCGCCGTTCACCCACGCGACATTCGACACAATGCGCAGGGGCACGCCATTGTAGGTGGACTGGCGCCCACGCACCCGGTCCCGCGCCTGATGCGGCTCGAGTCCGGCCAGGACCAGGTTGATGGAGTCTGCAAAGCGCGAGAAACGCCGCCCCGTTTCGCCGACATCGTCGGCGATGTAGTAGTCGGTGACGACCCTGTTGGCATGCGCCATCCGCCGTCCGCTGCTATCCGTGAGGAACAGGGTGTCGTGGTCCACATAGCGGAAGATGCGCGTCTTGTGTCCTGCGATCTCGCCGCCGTCACCGCGCCACTCGTGCGTGTTGGACCGGCGCAGGCTGGAAAAGCCACCCGAGGAGTCGACCGGCGGGATCGCGGACTGCCGCGTGACGTTGAGCGCCGCATCGGAGATCTTGAGATGCAGGAATTCCTGCCGCCGCTCGAGGCCATACCCGGCCCACGAAAGCTCCCGCGCCGGCCCGCCGGGGCTGACGGTGCGCGACGTGATGGTGAAATCGTACCGGTAGCCCTGCGGCTTGTAGCGCGCCCAGAGCAGCGCGCCAACTGCGCAGACGACCACGACCATGAACAGGTTGGCTTTGATGCGGCGAGACATGCGGAGCTCCAGACTGTGTCCTGACCCTACGCAGGCACGCGTGGAGTGTTTCGGGCCTGAACCAAAAGAGCCGCAGGTCCAGGCAGGTGAACGCAGGCAGGTCGTACCTGCGTTCACGTGCGGAGAGCTGCAGCTTCTTTTGCTTCAGACCTGAAAAGAACGGTGGCCTAAAACGATCCGAGCTCGCTCTTCGCGTTCTTGCCGAATCCCACAAGCTCGACCACGTACGCGTTCTTGTTCGGACCCGAGCTCTGCGATTCCGACGGGGCCGTGACGGAATACTTCACGAGGCCGCCCGGCACGTTGTTCGAGAGCCACCAGTCGAGTGTCCCCCCACCCATGCCGCCGTAGCGCACATGCTTCGCAGAGAAGCTGCCCGATGGCACGGAGACCGTCTCAGTGCCGATGGTCGCACCCTGCATGCTTTCGGCGGTCAGGTTCGTCGGCTTGGTGTACCCGTAGGAGTTTTCCGTGACCGGCATCTCCTTCGCCGCCGCTTCATTGGGCATCTTCGCGCGCAGGCGAAGCATTGACGAGCCATCAGCCGCAAAGAGCCCCTCGAAGTTGATGGTGTCGCTCGTCGTCTTGCTTCCTTCTTTCGAGTTCACGACGTACTTGATGCGCCACCACTCCTTGCCGTCGGACGTCTTCGTCAGGTACGCGCGCTCGAGCCAGGCATCGCTCCCATCGGTCTCCTGATTCGCGATCTTCCACTTGGTGTACTCGCCGGGGGCGTATTCCTTCGGCTCGACATTGTATGAGCCGGCGCCAAACGCAATCGCGAACATGTAGGTCGCGTACATTTGCGTGAGATCGGGGGTCCACATGGCCGGCATGCGCGAGCCGACCGCCGCCCCCATCCTGTTGCCAACGGCGTTGCCGATGCCGGCGCTCGTGCCACGCGCGGCCGCATCAATCGCGCCCTGGATGGCCTTGCCACAACCGACTGATCCGAGCGCCACACTGGCCACGGCGACGCGGATAAGCGATGAACGTTGCATGGTGCCTCCACTACTTACGTGAGTCGAACTGCAAAATCGGGGGATTTCTTTCGCAGCCGACAATAGTTGCCAGCGGACCCGAGTGTCAAGCGCCGGATGTTTCCCAGACACGCCTGAGAAGCGCCTATTTGCTGACGCAGCGACCGTTCACAAAACCGAGGCTGGGAGGCATCCGAAAATCGCACGTGGAGGCCATGCCGCTGCGCTCGTTGGCGGCCCGCTCCGCGCGCGCCAGCTCATCGAGCACGCGGTGCAGAGCCACGCTGTCCGTAGACGTGCGGCAGTAAACGAGATAGGTGCGCGGGCCCCCGCACGCACGGCTTCCGACAGGGACTGATCGGCAGTCTTCCGCGCTCGTACATCCGGTCGCTCGCACCATCGAGAGCGCGCGCGACTCGAGTCGGTGCACCTCAGCGTCAGTGGACACTTCGCGAGCAGGCCGTACTCGCTCGATGGGCGCCTTCGTTTCAGGGAGCGTCACCTCCGCGCCCGGCGCGGGCACCGGCGCACTGGCTGGGGGACGAGTCGTCGTGTCGGTCACCACTGCAGAATCCGACAAGGCAACCACGGAGTCCGCTTTACGTGCGCCGGATGCGCATCCAGCCAGCGTGAGGCTTGCCACGAGAAGCGTCCACTGCATCCTGCCCATGTTCTCCACCTGTGCACCGGCTGGTGCGGCGCGCTCAATTGTCCGGTGATCCATCCTTCACGACTCGCGCCGGTGCGAGTCGCTCGTGTACCACTCGCCCTCCAACGACGGTGAGCGTCACGCGCGCGTCGCGAATCGTCTCGGGTGCGATGCGCGTAAGATCTCGATCGACCAGCACGAGATCCGC
>JBKJKH010000100.1:0-3235 GCA_046597595.1 Gemmatimonadaceae bacterium | reverse complement strand
GGACACACGCTACTGGATGGACGGCTTCGACGCGACGCAGACGATGCGCCTGTACCAGGAGCGCAATCGTGCCGTGTTCGCGCAGGGGGTCGTGCTCGGTACCGCGCAACGCGCGCGGCTCAACGAGCTTCTCCGCTGGAATGCGCGGCCGGAGAACCGCTTCTACCAATATGATTATTTCCTCGACAACTGCAGCACGAGACTGCGCGACGCGCTCGACCTCGTGGTCGGCGGGGCGATCAAGCGACAGACGCAAGGCGTTGGATCCGGTACCACATTTCGCTCACACACGCAGCGATTACTGGAAGACATGCCGCTGACGTACGCAGGCATCACCATCGCCCTCGGCCAACCGGCTGACCGGGAGATCAGCGCGTGGGAGGAAATGTTTCTCCCCATGCGCATCCGCGCGCGTCTGCCTCGCATTACGGTCGATACGGGAGGAGGGACCGCCGTCTCACTGGTGCAATCGGATCGCGTCGCGGTCGCAGCGACACGCGCGCCGGAGCGTGAAGTGGCGGGCAGCTACACGCGCTTTTTCCTCGGCGCAGGCGTGGCGCTGGGCGCATTACTGCTCGTGACGGGAATCGGGCGCAATCCAGGGGCGCGCGCCGTGTTCGGAGTGCTGTCGGTGGCATGGCTGGCCGTGGGCGGACTCATCGGCCTCATCCTCACGCTGGCGTGGGCGTTCACCCGGCATGTCTTCTGGTATCGCAACGAGAATCTCTTCCTGCTGAATCCCCTGTTGCTCGTGCTGGCGATTCTCGTTCCACTCGCATTGCGGAAATCCGCGGGCGATGCGCTGCGTCGTCGCGCCGCGCAGGTTGCTGCCGTGGCTGCCGGGCTGTCGCTCCTCGCGTTGCTCGTGAAGGCGCTTCCCTGGTTCTACCAGCGCAACTGGGAAGTGATTGCGCTCGTGCTGCCGGCGCATGTGGCCGTTGCGGTGGTCCTGTGGAAGCGGCGAGGCAATGTACTGGTGGACTGAACAACGGATGGACTGAACGACCGACGTCTTCTGTCTACGCGTACTCGAGTCATGCGTGTTGAGCGGTGAGTCGTGAGCGGAACACTCGAGTCCCGAGTCACGGCATCCAGTACTCAGTACCGAGTACTCGAGTGGTCGACTCGCCACTCACGACTCACAACTGGGGGACCGATTCCCGCGTCACGGCTTCCCTATCTCCGCGTTCCCCATGGGCGGCGTGCGCGCGTCACGTCCCTTGAGCACCAGGTCAAACACTTCCGCCTGAATGAACGTCTCGAGGAGCGCAGGATCGAGCAGTCCACTCTTCGCTTCGTCGTGCAGGATATCCAGCGCCCGGTCACGTGGTACCGCACGCTTGTACGGCCTGTCCGTGGCAGTGAGCGCGTCGAAGATATCCGCGATGGTCATCATGCGCGTCTGCACCGGGATCGCGTCGGCGCGGATCTGACGGGGATATCCGCGACCGTCCAGCTTCTCATGGTGCCCATAGGCAATTTCGGGCACGCCCCGCAATTCCCGCGTCCACGGAATCTGTTCGAGGAAGCGAAATGTGTGGGTGACGTGGCTCTCGATCTCCCGCCGTTCACGGTCATCGAGATTGCCCTTCCGGATCATCAGAAAGCGCAACTCTGAATCCGAGAGGAGGGCACGCTCAACCCCATCGAAGTCCATGTACGTGCGCTCGTTGATGTGCGCCAACTCGGCCGACGCGCCTTCGGGCAGGATGGTCGGCTCGTTCGACTTGGAGATCACGTCGAGGTAGTGTTGCAGCTCCGACCGCTGCGCCCGTCGGCGCATTTCCAGCTGTCCAAGGGTATCGGCATACCGCTGGCGCCCATGCTCGAGCAGGTACTCGGCGCGTTCGCGCTCGAACTCGAGATCGGAGCGCTGCAGCAGGAACGCGAAGCGGTGGCGGATGATCTCCATGTCCCACGGGTAGAGCTTTTTCTGCTTCACCAGCACCTGCTCGCGTACACCGATTTTCCCAAAGTCGTGCAGGAGGCCTGCGTACCGCAGCTCGCGAAGCTGTTCCCGCGAGAAGTGCATGTTCTTGTAGCTGCCCTCTCCTCCCCGGTCGATCGCCTCAGCCAGTCCGACGGTGAGCGTTGCCACGCGCCCGGAATGACCCGAGGTGGTCGGATCCCGGGATTCGATCGCGGCGACGGCGGCGGTGACGAAGCCTTCGAACAGCGCTTCGATGTCTTCGTAGAGCAGCGAATTCTCGATTGCCACCGCCGCCTGTGACGCGAGTGCCGCCACCACTTCCACGGCGCGCTGGTCAAAAGGGATCACTTCACGATCGACTGCCTCGAGCGAATTGAGCTTGGCGTCAGCCGTCTTCTTGCGGTTGATGAGCTGCAGGACGCCGATCACCTCGTCGCGGTGCGTCTTCATCGGCAGTACCAGCATGGAGCGCGTCCGATAGCCGAACTTCTCGTCAAAGTATCGGTTCTGGCGGTACTCGACGTCCTCGGGCAGCAGGTAGACGTCGCCGATCACGAGCGGCTCGCCGGTCGCCGCGGCATACCCCGACAGTGACTGGTGGTCGATGGGAACCGTGGATTCCTGGAACGGCAGGTTAGGGAGCGAGAAGTTCTGCGTGTGCTTGAAGCGCAGCGTCGTGGGCGGCTTGCCATCCTCCGACCGGTCGACAAGGTAGAGCGACCCCGCGTCGCACTGGGCGAGACGGCGTGCCTGTTCCAGAATCATTTCGAGCAGCGTTGAGAGATTGCGCTCCGTGGAGAGCGCAACGCCGACGCGCGTCAGCTCCGTCAACTCGCGATAGCGTTCCTGCTCGCCGCGCCGGGCGCGTCGCTCCTTGACCTGCGTCGCTGCGTGTAGGAATGCACCACGCAGCACGGCCATCGTGGCCGCCTGTGACGCGTCACCGGTGATAAATCCCGTAAACAGCTCCAGAGGAAATTCCTCACACGGCTCCTGCTCCCCAGGATCGCACCACGCGACGAGCGCCACGACCTTGGCGAGGTCGGTCAGCCGTTCCTCATCGCCTCCAAGCGACTTGATGAGCGCGCGGTCGACGACGACGACGGTCGCACGCTCGGTGTCGAGCGCGCCAGCGGTCGGGAGCACGGGTACCCGCCGAACTTCCAGGTCGCCGCCACGCCGCCCCAGGGGGGCGGCACCGAGCGAGCGTCCTGCCGGAGCGATCAGGAGTGGTTTCATGGCCGAGCCCTAATATGCGCCATAAACACCGCGCCGCCGAACCCAGTGGGCCGGCGGCGCGAGAAC
>JBKJKH010000061.1:0-3458 GCA_046597595.1 Gemmatimonadaceae bacterium | reverse complement strand
TTTCTCCTTGAGGTGCGCCGACAAGATCGGCAATTCCTATTCCATGCGACAGATATCGCCAACCAGTTGAAGCTCTTGACCTTGGCTCGCGACCTCAAGCGTCGCAAGGCACGCGAGCGGCAGGGACTCTTCGTGGCCGAAGGCGTCCGCGCCGTGGAGGAACTCCTGCGCTCCCCCCTCATCGTGCGGGGCGCAATCATCGCACCCCAGCTCGAGGAGGCGCCGCGCGGACGTGCCCTTCGGGAGGCCCTCATCGCCCGCGGCATCGAGATCGCCGACGTCGGACATCGCGAATTCTCGAGCGCCGCCGAGACCGACTCGCCGCAGGGCATCGTCGCACTTGCCGAAGCACCACATCACACACTCGACACGCTCAGCGTTCAGCCGAACACCCGCATCGTCGTGCTGGACGCGGTCCAGGATCCCGGTAACGTCGGTACGATCGTACGGACCGCCGCTGCTCTCGGCGCGGCCGCCGCAATCGCCCTCCCCGGAACCGTCGACCTCTGGAATGCCAAGGTCGTGCGTTCAGCCATGGGCGCTCAGTTTCACCTCCCGGTACTTTCCTGTACCTGGGAAGCGCTTCAGGTGTTCCTTACCAACCGCACTGTACCGCTCTGGGGTGCCGATGGAGCCGGGCAACAACTACGCAGCGAAGAAGTGCCACGCGGTCCGCTTGCGCTCGCGGTGGGCAACGAAGGCGCGGGCTTGAGCCCCGCAGTACGCGCCGGCGCGACGAGACTTGTTGCCATCCCGATTTCCCAGATGACCGAGTCACTCAATGTCGCCGTTGCGACCGGTATCCTCCTCCACGCATTGCGGCCGTGAACGTCGCGTTCGCCTCGCTCGTCGCAGCGCTTTTCGGTGCGTGCTTCGGATCGTTCCTGAACGTTTGCATCGTTCGCCTTCCCGAAGGGGCGTCGATCGTCTCACCGCCATCACGCTGCCCCCGCTGTGGACGCGGAATCCAGTGGTACGAAAACATTCCCGTTGCCAGCTGGCTGATGCTGCGCGGCAAGTGCGCCGGATGCGCACTGCCAATCTCATCACTCTACCCGCTCGTCGAACTCGGTGTCGCCTTGACGTGGGGGTTGGCATTCTGGTGGCTCGGGCCAACCCTTGATGCGCTGCGCCTCTCCGTGTTCGCAACGGTCATGATCGGCGTCGCGGTCACGGATCTGCGCACCTACACGATCCCCGATGGCTTCACCGTATTCGGCCTCGTGTTTCTCGTGGCGACATCCGTCCTTGCGGCGGTTTTGGACAGCGGCCGCCTCTTCGCCGGTCCCATCGAGGCGATGCTCGGTGCCTGCACAGGCGCCGGTGCGATAGCGATCGCCATGTGGCTGGGCGAATGGGCGCTCAAGCGGGAAGCCATGGGTTTCGGCGACGTGACCCTCATGGCCGTCGTAGGCGCCGCGGTCGGCCCCTCGCGATCGCTGCTGACGATCTTTCTTGGCGCACTCCTTGGCACAATCGTGTTCGTCGCCATCGTGCTCCCTCTTTCGAGCCGCCGCACCGAACCACCCATGAACGCGGATGCGTTGCGCGCTACTCCGGACTCGGCCGACGCCACATCGCCGGTCCTCCAACGCAAAGCAGGCGAACTGCCGCTCGTCCCGTTCGGAGTATTCCTTGCGCCGACAGCAGTCTGCACGCTCGTCTGGGGTGACGCGATCGTCCGCTGGTACCTCGCATTCATTACGCAGTGAACGCGCGTCGTCGATGATCAAACCGCCAGACGGTGTACTCGCGCGCTTCACGCGTGACCTGACCGCGGACGCGCGCGCCGGACGGCTCGAACCTGTGCGCTGCCGCGCTGACGAGATCGCCCGCCTCGTCGATATTCTCCTGCGTCAGGGGAAGAGCAACCCCGCCCTGGTCGGAGAAGCGGGCGTGGGAAAGACCGCTATCGTGGAGGGTCTCGCGCACCGCATTGCTGCCGACGAGGTCCCACTGGCCCTGCGCGGCACCCGCCTGCTGGCGGTGGATCACGTATCCCTGCTCGCCGGCACCACGTACCGCGGACAGTATGAGGAGCGCATCCGGGCGATCGTCGAGGAAACCACGGCGTCGAACGATGTCATCCTCTTCGTCGACGAACTCCACAACCTCATTGGACAGGGCACTGCGCTCGGCGCGGCAATGGACGCGGGGAACATGCTCAAACCCGCGCTGGTGCGCGGCGATTTCCGCGTGATTGGTGCGACGACCTCATTGGAGTACGACCGCTGGGTGCGAAGCGATCCAGCGCTCGAACGCCGTTTCCAGCGCATCGAAGTCCGCGAACTGGGCGCCGAGGAAACGCTGGACATTCTCCGCGCGCGCAAGGATCGGCTCGAGCTTCATCATCACGTGGTGATCGCCGACAGCGCCCTGGGCGCCGCGGTGGATCTCACTGACCGGTACGTTCGTGACCGGCATCGCCCGGATCGGGCACTTGATGCGCTCGACGAGGCGTGTGCGCACGCGCACGCCACGGCGCGCTACTCCGATCGCGCGGAGCAGTTGATTCTCGCACGCCGCGCTGCCAGGCGTCGCGCGAAGGCCGCGCGCTCCACTGCGCAGGAGGCACCGCGCCACGGTGGAGGCGCGACCGAGAATGTGGATCTCGGTGCTGAAGACGACGCGTGGGAGCAGTTCCGGCGCGACGGGCTCGACGCGCTCCAGCGCTTTGGTGCCGGACTGGAAGCCATGTTCGCCGACACCAGCGGAGAGTCGTTCGGCGCGGCGCCTGCGTCCGAATCAGAGCCAACCGCGACACCCGTGTCCGTGCCGTCGGCCGAGTCACTCGCGGAGCTCGAGCGATTGCTGGTGGAAGAGGGAATCGTCGTCAGGGGAGTTGACGTCGCCCGCATCGTTGCGCGCGCGACCGGACAGGAGGTGCAATGGGTGGAGTAATCGTCAGGCACGGAATGCTTGCCTGCGTGCTGATGACGGCAGCGTGTCGGGGCCGCGAAAAGCTTGGCGGTGACGGTCCCTACGGCGACAAGGTGGCGGCGGCAGTGCCGAAGATCGAGGCCGCAACGGGTCTCAAGTTCAAGCGCCCCCCCAGGCTCGAGATGCGGACCACCGCCGAGGTGCGCGCCTTTCTCGAGCGCACGTTCAAGGAAGGACATGTCCTGCGCGAGCTGCAGGGAATGGAAGTCGCATACAAGCGCTTCGGCTTGTTGCCGGACACGATGAACCTCGAGCGGCTCATGGTCGACCTGCTCACTGAGCAGATCGTGGGCTACTACGATCCGAAGACGAAAGTGCTGTATGTAGTCAAGGAAGCTGCTGAAGAGCTCATCGGCATCACCATCACCCACGAGCTCGTCCACGCACTACAGGACCAGTACGTCAACCTCGACTCCATCCAGCAGGTCGCCCGCGAGAACGATCGCTCCTCCGCCGTGCAGGCGGTCATCGAAGGACAGGCAGTCTTCGAGCAGATGTCCATCATGCTCGGCGACAAC
>JBKJKH010000017.1:0-2550 GCA_046597595.1 Gemmatimonadaceae bacterium | reverse complement strand
CTCGATTTTTCCTCGCCGTACCAGTTGCTCGCCGCCACGATCCTCAGCGCGCAGTGCACCGACAAGCGCGTCAACATGGTTACGCCGACGCTCTTCGCGCGCTATCCGGACACCGCGGCCCTCGCGAGTGCGGCGCATGCGGATGTCGAGGAGATCATCCGGAGTACGGGCTTTTTCCGTGCGAAGTCCAGGAGCCTGATCGGCATGGCGGGCGCCGTCACCGCGCGGCATCATGGCAGCATTCCCGCGTCGATGGAGGAACTGATTCTGCTTCCCGGCGTTGGACGGAAGACGGCCAACGTGGTACTTGGAAACGCGTTTCACCTGGACGAGGGCATCGTGGTCGACACGCACGTCGCACGCGTCGGCGGACGGCTCGGCTTGCATACCGAGAGTGATCCCGTGAAGATCGAGATGGCGCTGATGGCGCTGTTTCCACGCGAACGCTGGACGTTGCTCTCGCACCTGCTCATCTGGCACGGGCGGCGCATCTGCGACGCGCGCAGGCCGAAGTGCGAGGTGTGCCCGTTGAACGACGTCTGCCCATCGTCGCTGGCATGACACCGGAAGCGGTGCAGCTGCGCGAAGTGCGCCTGCGACGGAAGGGCGCGCCCGAAGCAGGATTCCCGTTCAATACGCCGGTGATCCGCTCGCTCGACCGGATCACGTTCGAGCGACCAGTCACGTTTTTCGTTGGCGAAAATGGCTCCGGCAAGAGCACGCTGCTCGAGGCGATCGCGCTCGCGGCAAGGCTCCCGACGATAGGCGCAGACGAAGTTGGAGACGACGCGACGCTCGGTGCCCTGCATGAACTCTCACGCCGGCTCGTGTTGAGCTGGTCGAAACGAACACACCGCGGATTCTTCCTGCGCGCCGAGGATTTTTTCGGATTCGCAAAACGCCTTTCGCGGATGAAGACGGAGATGGAGGCCCGGCTCGATGACGTCGAAGTCGAATACGCTGGCGCACCCGCGTATTCGCGCGGGCTTGCCGAGGGGCCCGCGCGCGCATCGCTCGCGGAGATGCAACAGCGGTATGGTGACGACCTCGATGCGCGCTCGCATGGCGAAGGCTTCCTCCAGCTCTTCCGGAGCCGGTTCGTCCCGAACGGCTTGTACCTCATGGACGAACCCGAGGCGCCCCTCTCACCCCGCAGCCAGCTTGCGCTGCTCTCCATGCTGCACGACATGGTGCGTGACGGGGCCCAGTTCATCGTGGCCACGCACTCGCCGATGTTGCTCGCGTTTCCTGACGCCGCCATCTACTCCTTCGATCGGACCCCCCCCGGCGTGGTGGAGTACGAAGAGGTAGACCATGTGAATCTTGTGCGTGATTTCCTGCTTCGTCCCGGACAGTTCCTGAGACACCTCGTGGCAGCGAACGGGGATAACACCTGACCAGAATGACTCCAACGACCCCCCGGCCAACGCCCCTCCGGCCAGCGATCCTGGCGCTGCTCGCGGTCGCGGCATGCGCCAAGGCGCCCGAGCCTGCACCCGCTCCCGTCGCCGTTGCTGTGGCGCCAGCCGACGGCTGCGCGGCCATTCGCAATGAGTTCTTCGCTGATTCCCTTCACCGCGTCGATAACCTCCCGACGCCGGTCTTGAAGAAGGGGAAACTCGTGCCCGAGCCCATTCCGCGCCCCTATCCCAAGGGCGTGATCGGCCGGAACGGAGCGGAGTTCGTCGTGGAAGTCCTGGTCGATACGCTCGGCAAGGCGGACATGAAGACCTTCAAGGTCATCAAGTCAACGCATGCATACCTGACCCGGAGCCTGCGTACGGCCTTCTCGAAATGGACTTTCGAGCCCTCACTACGGCGCGGGTGCCGGGTGCCGCGGGTGTTTCACTACGAGGGGAGAGTTCCCGGGCAAAGATAGCATTTTCCCCCTACCTTCTCGCGTCGCGCTCCGCCACTTTTCAGCCTCACCCAGACGAGACGGGCGCGCCAGCATGAAGAAGGCAACATTCGATACGAACCGCGGCAAGATCGTCGCGGAACTGTACGACAAGGAAGCGCCGATCGCGGTCGCGAACTTCGAGAAGCTTGCGAACTCCGCGTTCTACGATGGCGTGAAGTTCCACCGTGTCATCAAGGATTTCGTTGTGCAGGGGGGAGATCCGCTCTCCCGCGATCTGCCCGCCGGAAATCCGCGCATCGGCACCGGCGGTCCCGGATACACCATCAAGTGCGAGACACGCGGAAATCCGCAGCGGCACGAAGTCGGAGCGCTGTCCATGGCGCACGCCGGGAAGGACTCCGGGGGCAGCCAGTTCTTCATGGTGCTGGATGAGAACAACACGCGTCATCTCGACGGCGTCCACACGGTATTCGGAAAGATTACCGAAGGGCTCGACAACATGAAGTTGATCCAGCCGAACGACGTCATGAATTCCGTACGAGTCGACTAGGAGTCACATGTCACAGAATGACGGACACACCCACGACGTCCACGGGCACGACGGCACCGACCTCAGGGCGGGACTGATGGGGTTCTTCGCCGGGCTGATTGGCATCGCGCTGGTCGTCTACAGCATCTCGCGCTGGACG
>JBKJKH010000622.1:0-13281 GCA_046597595.1 Gemmatimonadaceae bacterium | reverse complement strand
CCAGGTGCTGCTCAGCCAGTCGACGTTCAGCGAGCACCCGTGGAGTCGTCTCCTGACAGACGACGAGAGTTCCGCCGACGCTGCCGTCATCATCGCGCACGGGACTGTAGCCGTACGTCCACCACACATCCTCGAGGTGGCCGTTGCGGACGATCGGGAGATACTGGTCTTCGTGCCAGGTCGATTCTCCGCGTGTCATCACCCCTTCGATTTGCGGGCCGATGGCCTCCCAGATCTCCGTCCAGAAGTCCCGTGCCTGCGCGCCAAGCGCGCGCGGATGGCGGTCACCGAGCCCAAGGCTCGGACGATACGCATCGTTGTAAATCTGCACGCCTTCCGGACCCCAGAAGAGAAACATCGGGTTTCGGGAGGCGAGCAGCATACTGACGGTAGTTCGCAGGCTCTGCGACCACATCGCCACTGGCCCCAGTGGCGTGCGCGCCCAGTCGAAGGCGCGGCAGCGCTCGGCCATCTCGCCATCGCCCACAAATACGTCGGTATCGACACGGGTGACGGTCATCGCCCAAGCATAGCACACCGACCGCCAGAGCGTAGGACCCTACGCCACGACACTTTCACACCGTGCGCGTGTGCCTGACGACGCTACTTCCTGGTTGACGGCACGACAGTATTTCCCGCGCGCGTCGGCTTTTCTTCAGTCGCGTCCCCCAGCATCCCGCTGCGCGCCACGAGCTGCGCGGCGAGCACGGTCTGGATGACGCTCGTGATGTTGTTCGTCGCCGTTTCCGGTGCGCCAATCTCGCCGCTCGAGATGGTGACGAGTCGCGCCTGCGCGAGCGCGTCGGCGATCGCCGGCGCGATCTGCGGCAGCATCTCGATCTGGCGATAGCGGAAATACGCCTCACCGCCGGCCTGGATCGCCTTGTTCACCTTCTCGATGCTTTCCGCCGTGGCGTCCGCAACGCGACGGATGCGAATTGCCTCGGCGTCGGCGGAGGCTTCGGCGCCCAGTCGGACGCGCGCCGCATCGGCGCGGGCTTCGGCGATGACGGTTGCGTCCAGCTCGGCACCACGCTGGAGTGCCTGCGCTTCCTGGCGCTTCGCTTCTGCCTGTGCGATAAGCGCCGCGTTGGATGCGCGCGTCTGCTCGAGCTCACGCTGCTTGTCGGAGATGGCGCGCTCCGCGTCGAGCTGCGCTTCACGCGCACGTCGCGACTGGTTGGCGGCGACGATCTCTGCGTTCGCCTGCGCCTCGGCGGCCGACTGGCGCCGGCGCGCGTCGGCGACTTCGGACTGCACGACCTTGATGTTGAGCGAATTGAAGATGAGACCGAGGTCGGTGAGTTCGCGCGAACACGCCTTGCGGATGATCACGGCGAGCGGATCGTCCTCGTCCTCCTCGATGATGTCGTCCGCTGATCGCAGCACTGCGACCGGCGCGGGCGCGACGCGCGCGGGCAGGTTGCGCCCCGTGCCTGGCAGCAGCGCATGTGCGGCGCTCGGCGTCGCCTTGGCGGAGAAGAGCTGGTCGTGCGTGAGCAGGTTGATGGCACGCCGACCGGAGCTCGAGAGCAGGTCGGTCAGCGTGTTGAGCTGGTCGGCCTCGCTCTTGGAGAAAAAACGGTTGGCCGCCGTCTTGATAAGCACGTCCGAATCGCCCACCGACACGATCGCGCTGGCGAGCACGCGCACCTTGATGGGTCGCGGCGTGCCCTCTTCGTCGATGTCGGCGGTTTGATCGGTGATATCGAGGTCGACGTTGATGACCTTGCTCGAGATCGTGGTGCCGGTGGTGAGCAACGGCACTTCCTTCGATTTGCCAGGGCCGCGGTAGATAACGGTCCCGCCATGGAGCCAGCTGACGAGCCGGATGGTGCCCGCTTCCACATTGCGCAGGAAGCTCGCGACGATCGCGGGTATGACGACGAGTACAAAGGCAACGACGCCAACGACCAGCGCGCCACCGGACATGAAGTCTGGCATTTTCGTGGGATTCTACTTGAGAAAGTAAAGGAACAACGTCGTTGTGAAGGACCGAGTAATCAGGGACCAGCAAACAGCGAACAGCGAACAGCGATCTGGGGCGGAGGAATTGCGATATTTCGGCGCCCTGTTCCCCTGGTCCCTGATATCCCGATTTCTCCATGAGAAACCATGGCAGCAAAAGAACATGCTCAAAGCAACGATACGGTGCAGCGATTCTGCGCCGTGTCGACCTCCTCGATGCGAACGCGCGCGCCCGCGCGCACGCGCCCTCCGACCGCACGATCGGCGGACTGGAGTGTTGCCAGCAACTGGATGATCTGTCCGTCCAGCTCGACCGAGACGATGCCCTGGCCGCGCGCGTCGAACGTCGTCACGGCAGTGGCTTCATCCGTGACGCAGCTCTCCAGCGTGAGGGCAGGCTTTGAAGCGAAGCGCATGAGCAGGTCCCAGAGTGGGCGCACGAGTGCGCGCTCGAAGATCACTCCGCCCCCGATCGCGACCGCGAGGAGGACTGGGCCAGCGAGCGCGCGTTGCAGCAACACGCCGGTGAGTCCGAGACCCAGCAACACGCTGAACAGGAAGCGCGGTGACATGAGCGACATCGCCACGCGCGCTGCCCCGCCTTCACCGTGATGGTGGGCGTGGCCGTGCGCGCCAGGGGTGTGCCCCGCGTGATGACCGTTGGAAGCCGCATGGCTACCGGCTTGTCCGCCGGAATGTCCGTGGGCGTGACCGTGCCCATGTCCGTGCGCTGAGCCGCCGTCATGTCCGTGATGAGCGAGTCCGCTCGCCGCCATCACACCGAGTCCAGCACCGCCGATCAGCAGGCTGATTATGTAGGGGTCCATCTCCCACCAGACGAGTTGCATGAACTATGTGTGGCGGCACAGCGGCGTTCAAGGATGAGCGTCGTCGCAACTGGCGTGCACGAGACTCGTAAAGTGATACGCCGCTTGATGATAGGGCGAACGTCCTTCGAACCGCATTGCTCCTTGTTCTCCCGCGTTCCGCGCTGCAAGCTCCCAGGAAATGATCCTCACAAGGCAATAATGGTCAGGACGTCCAAGTCTGCTTCACCGAGCGCATCAGCAACTCCAGAGGCTCAACTTCGGGAGTTCATTCAGAAATTTTCCCCCTCTCACCAAGCGCTTATTCGCGGCCTCAGAAAGGTGCTGCGGACACGAATACCGGGCGCGAATGAACTCGTCTATGACAACTACAATTTTTTCGTGATCGGCTACTCACCCACGGAGCGGCCCTCCGACGCGGTCATCTCCCTTGCCGCAGCCGCCAAAGGTGTGAGTCTGTGCTTCATTCACGGAGCGCGGTTGCCGGATCCCGGCAAACTGCTCCTCGGTTCAGGCAAGCAAACGCGCTTCATCCGAATCGATGCAGCTTCCGCGCTTGAAAAGCCCGAAGTCAGCGCGCTGGTGACGGCCGCCGTGGTCGCTGCACCTGTGCCCTTCGTTCCTGGAGCTGACGGGAGGTTGGTGATTCGCTCCGTGTCCGCGAAGCAGCGGGCCCGCCGGACACCGGACGGTGGCCCACGATGAGGCATGCGCGCCGGCCCCAACCGCTGCGTCCGAAACTTCCCGGCCAGTCCCTCTCGTATGAGAACACCATAGAGAAGATCATGCTGGTCGCCAGCGTAGGAGACAAACGTGAATTCCGCGCAACGCACAGGCCGAATCATCGGCATGCTGTTGTTCCTGCACCTGGCGGGCCTCATCGTGCCCTTCGTGCTGTTGCAGCCACTGACGTTGGGGACCCCGAGCTATCTGGCGAATGCCTTCGGGGCGTCAGCACAGATCAAACTTGCCGTGGTGCTGCTGCTGGCAAACGGCCTGTTGACGATTGGTCTCACCATCGCAGCTTGCAGAATCGTGCGTCCCTACAGCGAGGCGATGGCCCTTTCGCTTCTCGCCGCAAGCGGAATCATGTTCTTGCTGCAGGCGGTGGACAACGTCCACGTGTTGTCGATGCTGTCGCTCAGCCAGCGGTTCGTCGAGGCAGGCAGGCCCGACGTGTTGTATGAAACCGTCGCGGCCGCGGTCGGATCGACGAGGAGGTGGGCCCATGTCATGGAACTGTTCGCGATTGACTGCTGGGTCTTCATGCTCTACATCGCTCTACTTCGATGTACTCTGGTGCCTCGCACTGTGGCTGCGATCGGGCTCAGCACTGCGGTGCTTCACTTTGCCGGGGTCCCGTTGCGAATGTTTCTGGGAGAGCCTCCCGTAACGCTCATGGCCATGTCGATGGCGCTTGGTCACCTGACGCTGGCAACATTCCTTGTGGTGAGGGGGTTTCCCGAACGCCAGCACGCCACGCCGAGTGAGTGAGATAATGGCTCACGCCGAATCGACAGTTCGGTGACAATCGCGCCTGCAACCACCGTACGGACACCGTCTTGCGGTGTGAAAGCTCACGTCTGACTTTCAGACAATCACTTGGTTGAAGCCTCCTCCGAGGCATCAACAGGAGTTTTTGAACAGGCTGTGTTCGATGAAGGACGGTGTTACCGACCAGCGAGTGCTGTTGCGCAGGCGCTGGAGTGGAGATCCGCTTGCTCCGCTCAAGAGCTTGGCCGCCCGCATGGACGATGCGTTTCGCGACGCCGCTCGGAGTGCCGACTATCGAAAACCGGAGCTGTTCGCCGTCATGTGCGAATACGTCGCCGCGGCCACCCGCATATCCAACAATACACCCTCCAGCATGGCGCTTCGCCTCGGAGCGTATGCGCGATTATCGGCGGCCATGGAAGGAACCTCGGCCGCGCGCGCAGAAGTCGAGACCGAAGCGCTGCTGGAATGCTGCCCACCCGCACCGCGTATCGATGAGCCGCGTTTCTTGAGGGGAAATATGGCCTGGCGCCGGGACGGGGACGTGCCGGATCCAGACCGTCGATGACCGCCTGACATCTGGAACCTGGGCCATGCAGCGCTACGAGATCAGCGCGCTGATCGAGAGCGATACGAAAAACGCGTAGAAGAGCGACATCGCCACCAGCCCGACTCGCCTCCATCGCGGAGGACGCAGCCCTGCTGGAAGGAGCGTCGTATTGATGTACAGCAGGTGCAGCGACGCAATGATGAACACCACACCGGCGATGTTCGCGCCGAGTTGCAGGAGCACGATCGGCTGCGCGAGACGGAGCGCGATGATGCCCCATACGACCACTGCGGCGAGCACCGTGTAATACACCGCACGCACATCGCCACCTCGCCACGCGCGTACGCGGCTGCTACCGGTCCACAGGATGTCCGTCACCGCACGCGTCATTCCTTCAACACTGTCGAGTTGCGTCTTGAGCAGCAGCCACGCGCCAAGAAATGCAATGAGACCGGCGAGCAACGGCCCCGCCGTCGCGCCAACACTTTGTGCGAGCGCGGCCGCTATCCCCAATCCCCGGATGTCGGTGCCACGCGGCAGGAAGTGCACGTACAGCAGCGCCGGGAGCGCGATTCCAAGCAGCGCGCCGGTGAAGAACACGCCCCATTGGTCGGCACGTACGATGCGCCACCATCCGCGCCAGCTCGCCATCTGGGCATCGTCCGGCGTGAAAATGAAACCACTGTGCGCGAGATTCACCTTCTTGCCCCCCACCGCAGCAGGGATGTATCCCGCGCGCTCCGCCATGCCGTACCCCTTGTCACGCGCCCAGTTGGACAGCGTGATGTTCGCGACACCGCCTCCCCCTGCGTAACCCACCAGTGCGCCGAGGAGGATAAAGTCCACGCCTTCGGGGATCAGGTCGAACGTACCGCGCACCGTGTCATAGCCGCCGAACCCGGCAAGCGCGGCGACCCATGTATCCGCCGGCACGAAGACGAGCGCCAGCACGAGGAAGCTGCCGAGAATGCACGTGACAAGAACCCAGTTCAACAACTCGAGCGTACGCTCGATGCGGCGTCCGACGAGCAGCACCGACACGCACGCCAGGAACGTTCCGGCGCCGATGTAATAGACGACGGCGCTATCCTCGGGACCCGCAATCCGTCTCGCGAAAAGAAAAAAAATCGCGCCAGCGGCATTCGCCGCCCATGCCGGCCAGCCCGTCTGGAGGAAGTACAGCGATGCGTACACCCAGGCCCACATCGTCTTCGACGGCCGCGTGCGCATGAAGCCCGTGAAGACCGGCTCGCCTGTAGCGAGCGTGTAACGCATCAACTCGGTGTTGAATATCGTCTGTAAAAAAATGGCGACACCGGTAACCCAGAGCAGCGACAACCCATACTTCACGAACGCCGCGGGGCCGAGCAGGAACTCTCCGCTGCCGATTGAGAGTCCGAGCACAATGACACCCGGCCCGACGACACCGAGCCACGCGAGGCCCTTGGGCACCGGAGGGGCAGGGAGCTCAGCTGGCTTCCATGGATCGAGGCCGGAGCGGGCTTCCGCGGAAATTGAAGTGCTCACAATGGTTGTTTCGCTGCTTGGGAAACGTCCGATAGCTGCATCACTGACTGCTCAAGCCAACGCCGAATCAACCGTATCACCTCCTCGGCGCTCGCATCCGTGAACAGCGGTGTGCCCGTCAACGACAGTGTGCCATTCCTGTCGAGCTCCAGCACAACCGACCAGCTTCGCGCATGACGAATTGCGAAGGGGTGCTGCTCCACGCGCAGCACACGCGCCAATGGAACACTCGACTGGGTGGAGCGCCAGAGGCGGCGCTGTGAAAGCCGAACGGTCCCCTCATCGCGATCGAAAATGACGTGAACACGCTCGATGGCAAGCAGGCAAGCGAGACCGGCAGCGAGGACGAAGAGGCCGAAGCCCCAGCCCTCGAAGCGCCAGTCCTCATCGACGGCAAGCCGATTCACCCTGCTGTCGCTGACGAAGCGGTTGATCTCCGCCGCGATAGCGCGCTTCTCGTCTCCGTTCGCGCCCACCAATGCAATCGGCCAGTCGCCCTCGCGCGTCTCAGCGACGAGCACCATGCTGGCCGATAGTGCGTTCATGTGCGTGTCGACGCGCGCGCCGCGAAAATCGCGCAGGGTGACTTCGCTCCGGACCCACCGCAGCGCGTGGTTTCCTGCGTACCGGCAGGTGCCCGCGTGCGCACCAGAGCGAGCGCAGTGCAATGAGATCGAGCGCCCCAGATTGAGCGCGGCCCACGTGCCCGAGGCGATGAATGCGAGGCCGACGAGCCAATACGCCGGAAGCGCCACCGGCCGGAGGGAAAGCGCGAGACGGCGCGGGGTATTCGTACGGACCGAAACGCGCATCAGCCTCCTAGGGCAGCTTGTCTCCCGCCTTCCAGCCCGCGGTGCGCAATTTCTCGAGCCAGGCAATTACCGCCGCCTTCTCCACATGCACCGGGCAAACGAGAAGGTCGCCATTGCGCGCCCAGGCAAATGCGCGTCGCAGCGCGGCCAGCTCGCCATCGACCACCTCGATCTGGCCCTTCGGCAGGCCGGCCTTGATCAATTCATCAGAGAAGATGCGCGGGAGCTCTCCCGGTTTGCGCCCGCGCAACATCGTCGGCATTTCCTTCACGATAACCCGGTCAAACTTCATGACTGAGCACGCGGCATGGACGAGCGCGCGCAGTTGCGTGTCGTCGCGGTTTCCAGCTTGCCCGAGCAACAGCAGCCGGCGTGTCGCTGGAATTGTCTTCGCCGTTTCGGCCAGCGCGGCAAGGCCGTCGGGATTGTGCGCAAAATCCACCAGGACGGTCGCGCCGCCGAAACGATAAGCCTGGAGCCGGCCAGGGTTGTCGGCTGCGGCTGAACCAAAGCGCACGAGCGTTGCGCGAAGGGATTGCACGGGCACGCCACTCGCTACCGCGAGCAGGCACGCGCCAAGGATGTTCTCGATGTTGTGCAGCGCTGCACCGCGCAGCGTCAGCGGCATCGCATCGATCCCGCCGAGGTCGTGCCAACGCCCGCGATGCAGCATGACGCGGCCGTCCTGCACAGCCGCCACGTCACCACCGGCAGCAGCGTGTGCATCGATGATGGGGTTCACCGGCGCGACGGAGAACCACGAGATCGGAATCGTGAGGCCCTTCGCAAGTTCGACGAGCAGTGGATCGTCCGCATTCAGCACGAGTCGTCCGTCGGTGCCGAGCGCGCTGACAACCACGCGCTTTGCGTCGGCAAGATCCTGCAGGCTATCGATGCCATATTCCCCGAAATGATCGGCCGCGATGTTCGTGATGATCGCGGCATTCGCGCGCTGCACGGCGAGTCCACGACGCATGATGCCGCCGCGCGCCGTCTCGAGGACGGCAGCCTCCACGCGCGGATCGCGCAACACGGCGCGCGCGCCCGCAGGACCCGCGTAGTCGCCGGACTCAATGCGGTCGTCCTCGATCCACACCCCATCGCTGCACGACAGTCCCGCGACTCGCCCCGCCGTGCGCCACATGGCAGCAACGAGGCGCGTCGTCGTAGTCTTGCCGTTGGATCCAGTAACGAGCGACACGGGTACGTCAGCGATGGCTTTCCACGGCACGAGGTGCGCGCCGGGCACCTCGCTGACAGGCCACGTGTGCGCGCCCTTGCCTGCACCGACCGTCAACGCGTCGTCGTCGAATACCGGCGACAGGCCTTTCGCGAGCGCCATGTTGAACACGGCCGCAAAGTTCGGGCGCGTGACGCGCTCGCCCTCCGCCTTTGCGGCAAGCGTGGCGACCATGGGGGAGTCGGGCTTGATGCGGATCCCGGTTTCCGCGGCAACCCACGCCTGCTCGTTGACTTCCGTCGCCGTCATCAGCACATCGACGGGTGCGGCAAAGAAGAGTGTCGCACTTCCGCGCGTTCGCCGGAACTGGATCCCGGCGTGCTGCGCATCCCATCCAAGCGCGTCAAGCAACTCCCGGGCGCGTGCGGCCCAGGCCACGAGCAACCCGTCGATCTTCGGCACATCGCCGCGGATCTCGAGAAGCGCTCCCGGACGCCTGCCATAGAGATTCGGCCCCAGGAGGCGACGCGAATCAATGATGTTCGCCGACGGAAAATCGGGCGTCTCTTCGGACGACAAGACTGCAAATTGCGTTTGGCTCACGGCATTCAATCGTTGGTCTCACGCGCGAGGACCACGCCGCGCGCATCGCGCACGAGGACGCGATCTTCGGACTTCGATGACCACAGGGGCAATGGCAAGTGATGCAAGGCGGCCGGCTTGGCCGGCTGGGCGTCGTCCGCCGGCGCCTCTTCCTGAACTGTCTCTTTTGGCACGGCGCGCGCGGCGCGCGGCGTCAACGTCGCCGGGCCCGCATCGTCGGCGTCGAAATTCACGATCTGCTTCCAGCCTCTCGCGAGCGCATCGGCGAATACGAGGACCAGGTCGCCCTCGTCGCCCATGCGCAGCGCCGCATCGATCGCCTGCTGCTCATCCACGATCATCGTGACGTGTTGCTGCGGGATCCCCCCTGCGAGCAGCGCATCGACGAGCATGCGCGGCACGTCGTCCTCTCCACGTCCGCGACGACCGTCGTCCCGGCGACAGATGTAGTGGTCAAACTGTGCGGCCGCAGCGATCGCACCGATCGCATGAATGTCCTCATCGCGGCGATCCCCTGGTGCCGAGAGCACGCAGATCCGCCGTCCCTTTACATCCAGGCGATTCACGAGCTGGCACAGCGCGCCGACGGCATGTGCGTTATGGCCGTAGTCGAACAGCACCTTGAACGCATGCTGATCGTACACGTTCAACCGTCCCGGCGCCTGGAAAAACGTCGTATCGAACGTCCGAAGCCCGTGGCGGATGTCCTCGAGCCGCACGCCCATCGAGAACGCCATGGCCGCCGCGAACATCGCATTCTGCACGTTGAAGGTCGCGCGACCTTCGAGCGTCGCCGGAATGAGGTGCGTCCAGAGCAGCGGAATATGCGCACCATGATCGTAGATGGTGATCATGTGGCCATTCACGCCGATCTCGATCGCGCAGGCCCGTCCACCGGCACGGATGTGCTCCCGCACGAGCTCGTGGGCAGGATCCATCGTGACATAGCACACGTGCTTCGCGTCGGTGTACGCCGCCATGCGGAGCGTGAGTGGATCGTCCGCGTTGAGCACCGCAGTGTCAGTCGCAATCTCGACGACGGTGCGCTTCACCTCTGCCAGCTGTTCCAGCGTCTCGATGCCCTTCTGGCCGAGGTGGTCGGGCTGCACGTTGAGCACCGCGCCAACGTCCACATGGCGCATCGCCATTCCGGCGCGGAGCAATCCGCCGCGCGCGGTCTCGAGCACGGCAACCTCCACGGCGGGATCGCTGAGTACGATACGCGCGGACGTCGGACCAGTCATGTCCCCCTCGACCGTCCGCTGGCCATCGATGTACACCCCATCGGTCGTGGTCAAGCCGACACGCTTGCCCGCAAGCTTGTGGATGTGTGCGAGGAGACGCGCCGTCGTCGTCTTGCCGTTCGTGCCCGTGATCGCGGCGATCGGGATTGTGCTTGGCGCGTTCTTCGGGAACAGCATCTCGATGACTTTGCCGGCTGCGTCGCGCGGCCGGCCTTCGCTCGGAGCGGTGTGCATGCGGAACCCGGGCGCAGCGTTTACTTCGCATACCGCGCCGCCGACATCCTTGTAAGACTGCGTGATGTCGGGCGAGAGAAAATCCACGCCGCCGATGTCGAGCCCGATCGCCTGAATCGCCCGGATCGCCATCTCCGCGTTGTCGGGATGCACCACGTCCGTCATGTCGGTTGCGGTGCCGCCCGTCGAGAGATTCGCCGTGAGACGGAGATACACGTCCTCGCCCTTTGCGGGAACGGTCTGCGGCGTGTACTCGAGCTTGGCCAGCAGCGACGAGGCCTGTTCGTCGAGCGTGATCTGCGTGAGCACTTTCTCGTGGCCAATACCGCGACGGGGGTCGCTGTTGACGTGTGCGACGAGTTCCTCAATCGTGCGCACGCCGTCGCCGACCACCTTGCCAGGTTCGCGCTTCGAGACCGCCACCAGTTCGCCATTCACGACGAGCATGCGATGGTCATGCCCGGTGATAAAACTCTCGACGATGACGCTGCGGGAATGCTCCTGCGCGCGAAGAAAACCGGTGGTCACCTCCTCCGGTGTCGCGAGCGCAATGGACACCCCGCGTCCGTGGTTGCCGTTGTAGGGCTTGGTCACAACGGGATAGCCGATGCGTTCGGCCGCGGACACTGCGCGCTCCGCGCTCTGGACGAGCCGCTGCTTCGGCACGGGAAGGCCAAGTCGCGAGAGAATGCGGTTTGTCTCTTCCTTGTCCGATGCCAGTTCGACGGCCACGTGCGAAGTGCGCCCGGTGATCGTGGCCTGGATCCGTTGCTGGTTCCGGCCGTAGCCCAGCTGGATGAGACTCTGTTCGTTCAGCCGAAGCCACGGGATGTCACGCTTTTCTGCCGCGTGCACGATGCTCGCGGTGCTCGGACCGAGCGCGCGCCGCTGCGCATACCGGATGAACGCGTCGCGGCGTTCGGCAAATGCCGGCGCATCAGGCGTTCCATCGGGGCGAAGGTCGGGCGGCAGGAGCGAGTGCAGCAGGTGCAGCGCGACATCGGCGGCCTCATTGCCCACATCTTCCTGCTCGTACTCGAACACCACGTCGTATACGCCAGGGCGCGGGGTTTCGCGCGTCTTGCCAAACGTGACTTCCTCTCCGGCAACATTCTGAAGTTCAATCGCGACGTGCTCGAGCACATGTCCAAGCCATGTGCCCTCGTCCTCGGTCATGCGCCGGACAAATCCGCCGGGCTCGCCGTACGAACAGCCATGCTCCTTGAGTCCGGGCAATGCCTCGAGCAGGGCATTGATGAATCCATCTCCAAGCCGCCGCGTCGGCCACGCCTCGAGTGCACCGAGGTCCAGCTCCAGCCGGATGACGGGGAAGTGCGCAAAGTGGCTCGGCCCAACGAACACCGATCGCTCGAGGATCTTCACGGGGCTACGCGTCGAGGACCAACGCGGACGCACCGTGCGGCTCCCGCGTTTCGAGGTTGAACGTCGCGCCTGAGGTGAGCACATGCATCTTCACACCATTCAGCGACACCTCGTCCCCCGGCTTCGCTTCGGCAATGGAGGAGAGGCCGACGTCTGAAGGATCCACCACGGTCACGGCGCCGGTGCCCATCACCTCCACAATGTCATCCGGACCGATGAAGGCGGCCGTGTCTTCGTCGACCCCAAGGCCAATCGCGAAGGGATTGTAGGCGAGGGCAGTGAGCAGGCGTCCCAGCCGGTCGCGCTGCCGGAAATGCTGGTCGATGATGACGCGATTCGTCAGGCCGAGACCGGCGCACATCGTCACCATTCCGGCGTGTGGCGTGGCGCCCTCGTCGCCGTACGCGATCATGTGCTCGCTGAGGAATGCAGCCCCAGCACTCGTGCCTGCGACATGCACGCCGGCGGCATTGCGCGCACGCATGAGTTTGGCGACGGGCGTTCCGCCGAGCGTTGCCGAAAGCTTGAGTTGGTTCCCGCCGGCGATGAAGATGCCTGTCGCACTGCCCAGCCACTCGAGCCAGTCACCGTCGTCACAATCGCTCCGCCGCTCGAAGTGCAACGACTTCACGCCTTCGATGGCATACCTGTCGAACACCCGCTCGTAGAACGTGCCAATGTCGGGTTCGCTCGACGCCGTCGGGATCACGGCAATGCGCGCCCCGGCGCCGCCACTCAGTGCGACGAAGCGATCGAGGACGCTGCTATCGTGGAGATTCCCGCCGATGGGAATGATCCAGCCACGCGTGACTTCAGGATTGGAACGTGAGGGCATGACCCTGAAACTTAGTCGCCCGCTGGCAGTTTGTGAGTGCGCTCAGGGGCGCGGCTCGTCCGGTTTCTGCTCGGAGACCGTTATTCGCTTCCTCACCAGCGGCACCAATGGTTCCGTCGTCACCGGGGGAGCATCTGCCTCCGCCGGCATGTCGCTTCCCCGCCGCTGCTCCGCGAGGATCACCTTTTCTTCGCGCCGGTCGGTCTCCCGACGGTCAGCCGAGAGTGCGACC
Source organism: Gemmatimonadaceae bacterium (assembly GCA_046597595.1). GTDB lineage: Bacteria > Gemmatimonadota > Gemmatimonadetes > Gemmatimonadales > Gemmatimonadaceae > JBKJKH01. Next base: position 392 of record JBKJKH010000622.1, on the reverse strand, counting down.
GGAGGCATCGCGCGGCGCTCGGCGAAGCGACGATTTGCGGTGCGGTCCCATGCCCCGAGGTGTGCGAGGAGGGCGTCCATGGACAGCACGCGCCGCACCCCGTCTTTCTCCCGCCGAAAGACCACGTGCGTCCAGCCGCGCATCCCCACAGGACGATGCCAGGTCCCCTCGATGCGCACGCGCCGCCCCGCAATGGCGTGCTCCACGACACGCTCGTAGCGCGAGCGCCGGATGATCGCCGTCGGGAAGAGATTGTCCCACGTGCAGAGACGGCCGACATCCTCATACGACGCCGGGCGATCGTCGAGCTCGAGAAACGAGGCCGCGCGTCCGCGCATCACGTCGGCGATACGGTGCAACGACATCGAGTCGCCAAGCGCGCGAATCGAATC
>JBKJKH010000576.1:0-3100 GCA_046597595.1 Gemmatimonadaceae bacterium | reverse complement strand
TGCAGCGAGTGCGATCCTGGCGTGCGCCGCATGAATCGCCGCGTTCCGGCATCCCCGTCGCCGCCGTGCGCTCGTTGACGCCGGGCGTGCTGCTCCTCTGGACGCTTGACGGGCGTGTCGAACTCGAAGCCTCGCTCGATCAGGTCGTGCTTGCATCCGGAGCCAACGCTCCCGTGACAGCCCAGGTCCTCGATGCGGTACACGCCGCAGCGGTGAGATCGCTCAACACGCGCTCACGACGTGAACTGCTCGCAATGAGTGATCGGGCAACCACCGCGGCGAGCGCCCGGGTGCTCCGGCGGATCGCTTCCATCGCACGCGGTGCGCCCGCGCATGCACGTCCCGCCACGCTTCCGATAGCCGCCCGAGCGCGCCGGGCGGTGATCGCCACACGCGGCGCGGGACAGGAACTCGCGCTTGAAGCGCTGCGCGCCGAATATTCCCTTGGCGACAGCGCATGGTTAGAACGGGTGATCGAGACCGTCGAGCGACCGCCCACAAGGCGCGCGTGTGCCTCGCAGCTCCTCGCGGCGATCGTCCTGACGCGCTAGCATTTCGATGCTGCGCCGCGTCGTCGGTATCCCAACTGGAGAATTCGCATGCACCGACTCCTGTTTCGCCTGATCGTGATCTCCCTGTGCTTTGCTCAAGGAGCGGACGCGCAAACGAGAAGCGCTGGAGTCAACCACGCTCGCCTGGCGAACGCAGTGGTGAACCAGAGCTTGAAGCTGGAAAGAGGCGAACGGGTCGTGCTTTTCTGGGACCCTGCCGGAGATCACGGCATGGCCGCCGCGCTGCGGACGGCGATCGCGCGGGCGGGTGGGACGGTCGCCGAGATCGAAGCGTCCGCGCAGGTCGCCGACGCCCGCCTCGACAGCGCCGGGCGAGCGCGCCGGGATTCCACCTGGGCGGCGATCTTCGACAAGGCGCAGGCCGCGATCTGGCTCCCCACTCCTGCGACCGGCGTAGGCAACAAACCGTTCGAGCACCTGGTCGAAAATTCCAGGGTGCGGGGCATCCACTTCCATTGGTTCTTGCCCACTGACACTGCCGACATCCCGCGCATTGAGGCGATGTATGCGGCGGCAATCCTGGTCCCCCCGCCAAGGATTCTTGCCCGCATCCGCCGGATCGAGCGAGCTGTTCGCGGCGCGACGATTCACATCACCGCGCCGAACGGTACTGACCTCACGTTCGAGATCCCGAAGGACGCGTGGGTCCATCGCAATACGGGCGATGCGAGCAAGGCAAAGACGGCCGACGCCCGCTCGATTCGGGATCGCGAGGAAGAGTTGCCCGCCAGCGTGTTTCGAACGACGAACCTCCGGAACGCGCGCGGCACGATGGTTGGGTACACGACCTTCGACACGCGCGGGCCACTTCTCAAGGTCACATTCGACAACGGGCGAGTAACAACCGTCACCTCCATCACGGGGGCCGAGGCCGTCGTGACGAGATGGCTCGCCGCGACGGGCGACAAGGACATCCCGGCAGAATTCGTGATCGGCACTAATCCCGCGCTCGCGGCCGTGCTCCCGTCGGGGTTCATGCCGTATTACGGCTATGGGGCGGGCGTCGTACGCGTCGCGATCGGTGACAACTGGGAATCGGGTGGCACGAACCGGGCGTCGATCGGCGAAATCCTCCTGTTCCTTCCGGGCGCCACCGTTACTGCGAGCGGAGCGACCGTCGTGAACAACGGAGTGCTTCGACTGCGATAACGCTTACGCTTACGCTTAACATTCGTGGTGCCTACGCGCCCCGCTCTTCTCTTCGATCTCGACGGCACACTCGTCGACTCCATCGGCCTCATCATCGGCTCCATGCGCCACGCCTTCCGCGGGCGTGACCGCAGCCCGACCGACAAGGAGTGGAGCGCAAAGATCGGCACGCCACTGCGGAATTGCTTCAGCGACTGGGCCACTGACGCAGACGACATCGAGGTGCTCATCGCCGGATATCGCGAGTGGCAGCTCGCCAATCACGACCGGCTCGTCTGCGCCTACGACGGCGTCGCCGAGACGCTCGAGGCCCTGCACCGGGCGGGACATCGCACTGCGCTCGTAACCAGCAAGGGTGAAGAACTGGCCCTCCGCGCCCTTCGGAATACCGGGATGGAGCCGTTTATCGACGAGATCGTTGGCCTCGAGGCGACCACCCGCCACAAGCCTGACCCCGAGCCCGTCCGGGTTGCCCTCGACCGCCTCGGCGTCGCCCCTGTTGACGCGATGTTCCTCGGCGACTCCCCCTACGATATCCTCGCCGGGAACGCCGCCGGCGTACACACGGTTGCTGCCCTCTGGGGCCCGTTTTCGAGAGCCGAACTCGAGCCGGCCAGCCCTGGCCATTTTATCGGGCAGTTCGCGGAGCTTCCCGGCGTCCTCGCGCGTCTTTAGGGAAACTCCGACACCGCCCTCTGCGTTCAAACCTTTGAGGCGCTGGAGGTATCACATCTCCAGCGACCTGAACCCGATTTGATGCCGGTGGCGCTGCTGAACGACCAAACCGTAACTCGCTCGTACAGTGACGCTTCCGACGTCTCGCTGGCCGCCTCCGGCGACCGGCGAGCGTTCGAACGGCTGTACCGCGCGAATACGGATCGAGTGTTCTCGATCTGCGCACGCATGGTCGGGGACGGGGTTGTTGCGGAAGAGCTCACGCAGGACGTGTTCGTCCGCGCGTGGGAGAAGCTCTCCCTCTATCGCGGAGAGAGCGCGTTCTCCACCTGGCTCCATCGGCTCGCGGTGAACGTCGTCCTGAATGCACGCAAGACGGACGGAAGGCTCAAGAAACGGTTCGGCTCGACGGCAAGTGACGGAGATGATGATCCGGGGATGGATGGATTCGCGCATCCGGGCGCAGGACCGATGGCAGTCGGCGACCGGATGGATATCGAGGCGGCAATCGCAACACTGCCACCGGGAGCGAAACGGGTCTTCATCCTCCACGACATCGAAGGCTACAAGCACGAAGAAATCGCCAGCATGCTCGGCGTGACATCAGGCGGCAGCAAGGCGCAACTGCACAGGGCGCGGATGCTGCTCCGGGAGAAACTGAATCGATGACTACCACACTGCGTTGCGGCCAATTCGACGAGCTG
>JBKJKH010000403.1:0-3202 GCA_046597595.1 Gemmatimonadaceae bacterium | reverse complement strand
CGACGAAGCCGCGGAACTCGCATCGTTCGGCGCGAAGGTCCTGCACCCGAATACCATCGCACCGGCGGTGAAGGTCGGCATCCCGGTATTCGTGCTCAACTCGCGCCGCCCAGAGGGAACAGGCACGCGCATCACGTTCGACGCGCCCCGCCGGCCGGTCACGGCCATCGCCGGCAAGACCGGGGTGTCGGTCGTGCGCGTACGCTCGTCACGCATGCTGCACGCGCACGGATTCCTGCGCACGATCTTCGACCTCTTCGAGCGGCACCGCATTTCCGTCGATGTCGTCTCCACGTCGGAAGTGTCCGTGTCCGTCACCGTCGATGATGCCGCGCGCCTCGACGAACTGCTCGTGGACCTCCGGGAACTCGGCGACGTCGCGGTAGAGCGGGGGAGAGGCATCGTCGCGCTCGTCGGCACCGGCATCGCCGACTCGTGCACGGCGATGGCCCATGCACTCGGCGCGCTCGGCGAGTGCCGCGTGCACATGGTGTCGCTCAGCGCGACAGGACTCAACCTGACGATCGTGGTGGACGAAGACGCCGTGCACGACGCCATGCGCCAGCTGCACGCAACGTTCTTCGAGGGGGAGTCCACGTGACGTCCCCGCGTCTTGCGATCATCGGCGCTGGAAGAATGGGCACGACTATCGCGCAGCTGGCGACCGAACGCGGATGGACGGTCGCGGCGATGCTGGACGTCGCGGAGAACGCCGGCGGTGCGGGCATTACACGTGACGCAATACGAGACGCCGAAGTCGCCATCGAATTTACCGAACCGTCGGCCGCACGCGCGAATGTCCTGGCATGCGCGCGGGCCGGCGTCCCGGTGGTGTCGGGCACGACCGGCTGGGCAATTGATGACGAGGTGCGCGCGGCCATCACGTCGGGCGGCGCACTGCTTCACGCCGCGAATTTCTCGCTCGGAGTCCAGCTCTTCACCCGGCTCGCTGAAGTTGCCGGCCGGTTGATGGCCGCGGCCCCCGGATTCGACGTGCACATGATCGAGACGCACCACACGGCCAAGAAGGACGCGCCCTCAGGGACCGCGGTGATGCTCGCGCGCGCGCTCGCGCCCGGCGTCGCGCGCGAGGTGCCCATCACGAGCGTGCGCACGGGCAGCGTGCCGGGCACGCACGAGATTGTTTTCGACGGACCATTCGAGCACATCCACCTCACGCATGTCGCGCGTGACCGGCGCGTCTTCGCTGACGGCGCGCTGGCCGCAGCGGCGTGGTTGCGCGGCAAGCGCGGAATGTTCACGCTCGCAGATGTCCTCGGGCTCGACGACGTGCTCGCCGGCATCGCGCGCGATCTCACTGACCGAAAGACGCCCACATGACCCATACGACGCTGTCCGGCTGCGGCACTGCGCTTATCACCCCGTTCACCAGCGATGGTGAAGTCGACGAGCGCGCCCTTCGCAAGCTTGTGGAATGGCAGATCACCGAAGGCATCCACTTTCTCGTCCCCTGCGGTTCGACTGGTGAAGCAGCAACGCTTTCACCGGACGAGCAACGGCGTGTCACGGAGGTCACCGTCGAGGTGGCGAACGGGCGCGTGCCCGTCGTTGCCGGTGCCGGGTCGAACGACACGCGCAAGGCGATAGCCAATTCGAAGATGATGAAGGAGGCGGGTGCCACGCATCTGCTGCACGTGTCGCCGATGTACAGCAAGCCGCCGCAGCGGGGCATCATTGCGCATTTCCGCGCCATCGCGGACGCGACCGACCTCCCGATCGTGCTCTACAACGTGCCCGGGCGCACGGCGAGCAACATGGACGCCCGCACCACGCTCGCCCTTGCCGAGCACGAAAACATCATCGCGGTGAAGGAAGCGTCGGGGAATCTCGCGCAGGTTGACGAGATTCTTCGCGGACGGCGCGAGGGATTCGGGGTATTGTCCGGTGACGACTCGCTGACGCTCGCGATGATGGCGGCTGGAGCGGAGGGCGTGATTTCCGTCGTGTCGAACGCGATACCGGGCCCCATGGCAAAGCTTGCGGAGCGCTGCCGCGACGGTGATGTCGACGCTGCGCGAGAACTGCACACGCGCCTCGGCGCGTGGATGTCCACCGCGTTCATCGAGTCCAATCCGATCCCCGTGAAGGCCGCACTGGCGATGATGGGACGCATTCACAACGTGCTCCGCCTTCCGCTTGTGCCTCTCGCGGAGAAGCATACCGAAGCGGTGCGTGCGGCACTCGTCATGGCGGGCGCCATGGAGCGCCGCGACGTGGTGGCCCACGCGTGACCACCACGTTGGAGCACGACGTCGAACGCCTTGCGGCGCTCCCGGCAGGGGAGGCGCTGCCTGCGGAAGCAGAAGCGATCGTCAACGCCCTCCTCGACGCACTCGAGGCAGGGACAGTGCGCTCGGCGGTTCGCGACGGCGATGGTGCGTGGCGCGCCGTGCCATGGGTCAAGCGCGGCATTCTCCTGGGATTTCGTGCGGGGACAATGGTCGATCAATCGCCGCCGCCCGGGGCGCGCGGCGCGGTGTTCACGTTTTTCGACAAGCACACCATGCCCGTCCGACCGCTGACCCTGGGCGATGGCGTACGCGTGGTGCCCGGCGGGACATCAATCCGCCGCGGGACGTATCTCGCGCGCACGGTCGTGTGCATGCCGCCGAGCTACGTGAATGTCGGCGCGTGGGTCGGGGAAGGGACGATGATCGACTCCCACGCCCTGGTCGGGTCGTGTGCGCAGGTCGGCGCGCGCGTACACCTGAGCGCTGCGGCGCAGATTGGTGGTGTGCTCGAACCGGTGAATGCCTCGCCCGTCGTGATTGAGGACGACGTGATCGTCGGAGGAAATTGCGGGGTGTACGAGGGGACGGTTGTGCGCGAGCGGGCTGTGCTCGCCGCTGGCGTCGTGTTGACACGCGGCACGCCGGTCTTCGACCTGGTGAAGGAAGTGGTATACCGTGGCTCCGCCACTGCACCACTCGAGATTCCCGCCGGTGCCGTGGTCGTGCCTGGTGCGCGGGCGGCGAAGGGCACGTGGGCAGAGGACCAGGGACTCGCGCTGCAGACACCGGTCATCGTGAAGTACCGTGACGAGAAGACCGATCTCGCGACGGCTCTCGAAGCGTGGCTCCGCTGAACGCGCCGCTCAAGGTCAGCGGGAAGCTTCGCGTTCCGGGCGACAAGTCCATATCGCACCGCGCCCTCATCATTTCCGCCATCGCATCGGGAACGT
>JBKJKH010000213.1:0-3297 GCA_046597595.1 Gemmatimonadaceae bacterium | reverse complement strand
CGGTCGAAGGTGACGATCTGGTACTGCGGCAACGCCGCGTTGTACTCCCAGGACCCCTGGCGCTGCGCCATCCAGATGTAGCGATCGTCCTTTCCGAAGGCTGCGCCGAGCGTGCCGATTTGCGGCGTGCCCGGTGGAAGCGGTTGCGGGTCACGCACGAGCTGCACACCCCCGCCGCCGTCGCGATGATACATCCAGAGCTTCGACGCGCCAATCGGCGTGATCGCGCGCGAGACAACGATGAAGCGGCCATCCGGCGTCCATTCGGGCGAGCGATACCGGCTGTTTTTGCCCCGTGTGATCTGCTTCAGCTTCCGCGTGGCCACGTCCATCGTCCACACGTTGTCGCCGCCATCACGATCCGTCGTGAACGCGATCGTCCTGCCATCAGGGCTGAACCGCGGCTGCGCATCAAACGCCATCCCGCTCGTCAGTGGCGTCGCGTCGCCACCCGCGATCGGGAGCGTGAAGAGATCGCCAAGCAGGTCGAAGACGATCGTCTGCCCGTCCGGAGAGACGTCCACCGACATCCACGAACCCTCGTCGGTATCGAGATCAAGCGATCGCCCTGGCTGCATCGACAGGTCTTTTGTCGCTCCGCGCTGCAGGGCCACCGCAACGGCCGGCATCGAGGGGCCGCGCGCAGAGTCCTGCGCAGTGATAGCGAGCGGGGCCAGGCAGAAGCAGCCGATCAGCAGGATCGAGCGCATGGAAGGGGCGGGTGCAGGGTTGGACAGGCGGTGACTTGATACTATCGAGTCTCCACAAAAACTGAGTGGGTGATTTTGTCGCACACCTCGTCCTGTGAGCACACGGATGCCGCGAAGGGCCTGCTGAGCGCGGTGAGTCTTAAGGAGTGCGGGTACTCCGGCTCCATCCGCTCGATCCTCAGAATCGGTCCGGTGTACAGAGGACAGCTTCGCGGGCACACAGATACCGCGGATGCGTCGCTGATCCGCGCTGCCGGAACACAGCAATAATTGACCAATCTGTCCGCGCATTTCAGCGGGGCATCAGCGTCATCCGTGTGCGCGCGGAGGGTTCCACTGCAGCGATCGCAACTGGGGCGGACGGGCTTCCACGTTCGTCTCTGGGGCCGTATCCCCGCGAGGCTCCGGATGACATCCCCGCGCTCGCGAGTGGAGAAAATGCTCGCGCCACTCGTGCACCCGTGGCATCTTGCGCTCGGAACCCCCTGCCCCGAAAAACAGAATGCTCCGCGCAAGTCTTGCCGCGTTTGTCTTCCTGCTCCCCCTGGCGGACAGCCAGGCTGCAGCCCAGATGGTACGCATTGATTCGACTCCGACGGCCCGACGCGCCGGCACGGCGCACCCGGTCTCGAAAGCGCCCGCCATCGATGGCCGCCTCGATGAGGCAGAGTGGAAGAGCGCCCCACTGCTCGACGGCTTCGTGCAGCGCGAGCTGCACGAAGGCGAACCCATTACCGAGCGCACCGAGGTGCGGATCCTGACGGACGGCGAAGCACTCTATATCGGCGCATGGCTGTTCGACCGTGATGCAGCAGGGATCGTCGCCGGCGAGAAAGTCCGCGACGTCACCCTCACCAACAGCGACGCGTTCTCCATAATCCTCGACACGTATCACGATCGCCAGAACGGGTTTGTCTTTGCGACCACGCCGGCCGGTGTCGAGTACGACGCCCAGGTCTCGAAGGAAGGCGAAGGCGGTGGCATCATGCAGGGGAACCAGTCGCGCGCACAGGCCGGCGCGATGGGCGGCTTCAACCTCAACTGGGATGGAAGCTGGACCGTTGTCACGTCACGCGATTCCAGCGGATGGTATGCCGAGTTTCGAATTCCCTTCAGCACGCTGCGCTATGGGGGGGGAGCGACGCAGCTATGGGGGCTCAATCTCTCGCGCAGTATCCGGCGGAAAGGCGAAGAGGCGATGTGGTCGTTCGTGCCACGTCAGTTCAGCCTCCTCCGCCTGTCGCGTGCCGGAACGCTGGAAGGGATTCGCGTACCGGTGCGCCGCGTCGCGACGCTCACGCCATATGCGCTCACCGGTACGCAACGCAACTACCTCGCGGAATCGCGCTTCCGTCAGCCTACGGAGTTCGGCGCTGACATGAAGTACGGCGTGACTCCAAGCCTGACACTCGACCTGACGTACAACACGGACTTCGCGCAGGTGGAAGTCGATGAAGTGCGCACGAACCTGACGAGATTCCCGCTGTTCTTCCCGGAGAAGCGGTCCTTCTTCCTGGAAAACGCCGGCGTATTCTCAGCGGGAACACCGCAAGCCGTCGATCTCTTTTTCACCCGACGAGTCGGCATCGACACACTGGGCAATCCCGTGCCGATCCTCGGCGGAGGACGCCTCACGGGCCGCATCGGAGGCATGACGGTTGGCGCGTTACAGCTCTTCACTGACGACGCGCTCGCACAACGTGCGATGTCGTACTCTGTCGGGCGCGTGTCGCGAGAGATTGGGCGCCGCTCGCGGCTCGGCCTTATCGCCGTGCAGCGCCGCGCGGTGGCCGACGCGAGCAACCACAATCGGACGTATGGCGCAGACGGGCGCTTGGGGCTTGGCGATGCGTGGACCTTCGACGTGTGGGGCGCCGGAACCCAGACGCCAGGAAAGGTAGGCAGCGAAGCCGCCTACAGCGCGCGCGCTGGATTCCAGACCGGGTCTTACAACCACAGCTTCCGTTATGTGCAGGTGGGCGAATCGTTCAACCCGGAAGTTGGATTCCTCAATCGCGCGGGCGGATATCGCTTCTACGAACTTGGCCTCATGCGTCTCGTGCGGCACGAGGCGTGGCCGTGGCTCAAGCAGTGGAATCCGCATACCAATATCCAGGGATTCGTCGGCCTCGACGGGTTCTTCCAGAGTGGCCGCTTTCATCTCGACGTGACGGAGCTCGAGTTCGCCAATGGCGGCCGCTTCGGACCAGACGTGAACATCTATCGCGAAGGGCTCCAGCGGCCGTTCACCATCGCGCCGGGCGTAGTGCTGCCTGCGGGGACATACACCTTCACCTTGCCTGGAGTCGATTTTCAAAGCGATCCGAGCAGGCCGGTTTCAATGCTGTTTCGCGTGGATGCCGGGGAGTTCTACACCGGCACGCGCGTTGGCGCGTCGACGACGCTGACGCTGCGCCGCGGGGCATCATTCACGTCATCGCTGCTCGTTGACTACAACGACGTCCGCCTCGATCAAGGACGCTTCAAGCGGTCGCTCCTTGGCGCGCGACTCAACTACTACTTCACGCCGCGCATCTTCATCGCGTCGCTGCTCCAGTACAGCGACCAGGCGCGCGCCTTCACGTCC
>JBKJKH010000260.1:0-3546 GCA_046597595.1 Gemmatimonadaceae bacterium | reverse complement strand
TTCTCATTTGATTGAATCGAGCTTGGCCTTGAGACGCGTGTTGGTTGGATACGCCGCCACCAGTGACGACAGCACCGTCCGCGCGCTGTCGTGCATTCCCTTTGCTACATAGATGTCCGCCTTGAGCGACCCAAGCCGGGCGCGCATGCGCGCATCTTCCGGCGACACATGGATCGAGTCCAGCGCCGCCATTGCGCCGGGAGAATCCTTGCCGTCGCGCAACAGCGATTCGGCATAGAGGAATTGCACAGTCGTGTCACTCCCATACCGGCGGCGCATTTCCCTCACGAGGGACGCCGCCTCGGCGTTTCGCCCCGACTTGCGATCAGCTTGGGACTGCAGATAGAGGCCCGCAAGCAGAAGCCGCTCGACGTCTCTCGGGTTGCCGGAGCGGAGCCCGGGTCCGCCCGCGTAGGAGTACACCAGGTCGCCGCCACGATCGGCCGTCTTCACCAGCGCGAGCACCCCAACCACGCCGACGATCGCGGAGACCATCCGCGCATGCTGCGCATAGTGGGAGCGCGTCCCGCTTCGCGCGAGCGCCAGCGCGGCAATCTCGACCGCCGCCAGCGTGAGGAAAAGATTGCGCGCCCACTCCGCGGCTTTTTCGTGCTCGACGACAGCCGCCCGCGCACCGGGAATCCGTTCGACGGGCCCGTGCGCATCCTTCCCCGACTGCACCGCGAGCACCGTGGCGACAGTGCCGATGAGGATGAGCGCCGCCGCGGCGTGATCGGTGAAGCGCAATCGTCCGGTGAGCGACACGATGCGCATGAGCACACCAACGATCAGGACGCCGATAACGAAGTGCACGATGTGCGGGTGGAACGCTCCGATGTTCGAAATGTTTCCTCGCTCGCGGATTGGATTATTTCGATTCAGTGCGGTAATGATAAGGCCCGTAGCAACGGGGAGCTGAGTCTGGCGTCGAACCGTTCACCGAGGGTCGCTCCCTCACCACCCGACCTCCGAGGTTCCATGAAGCGAGTCACCGGCATTGGCGGCATCTTTTTCAAAGCCAGCGACGCTCCGGCACTACAGGCGTGGTACAAGCGGCACCTCGGAATCGATGTCCAGGCATGGGGAGGCACGGCGTTCACGTGGACCGACGGTGACGGGAAGGCGACTGCCGGAACAACCATCTGGTCCATCAGTCCGGCGCACAGTGACCAATTTGCGCCCACCACTGCGCCGTTCATGGTCAACTACCGTGTGGAAGATCTCCACGCGCTGGTTGCAGTCCTGCGCGAAGAGGGCTGCAACGTCCTCGAGAAGATCGACGATTCCGAATACGGAAAGTTCGCCTGTGTCATCGATCCAGAAGGAAACAAGGTGGAACTCTGGCAGCCGCCCGCCGGCCAATGAGCAGCGCGCCGCTCCGTTTCGGCGTTTCCCTCTGGATAGCCGGCATCCTTGGGGTGGTCGTCATCACGGCCACGGTGCTGCCGCAACTGTTGCGGCAGGTGACCCTCCCCGCGCCCCTGTGGGTGATTTTACTCGCAAGTCTCGCGCAGAGCGGGCTCCTTCTCGCGCTCGCCGTATGGTCTGGCGTTGCGCTCGCGCCAGCGGTTGGTCTCCGTGCGCCCGCGTTCGAAGCAGCGGTGACAGGTCGCCCAGTTGCGCGCGCTCTCGTGTCACAGCTTCTCCCTGGCCTCATTGCAGGCGTACCTGGCGGAATTCTGCTGGTCGCGTCCTACCGATATGCTCCTGCTTCAGTCGCGGCGTTGCAGGAACGGTTCTCGCTCCCGCTCGTTGCGCGTTTGCTCTACGGCGGCATCACCGAGGAACTGCTGTTACGGTGGGGGCTCATGACGGCGCTGGTCTGGGTGGCTTGGCGATTCCTGCAGCATCGCAAAGGTGCAGTGCGCGCGGTGTTCGTCTGGATCGCGATCGTCTTCAGCGCACTCATATTCGGTATCGGTCACTTGCCGGCGGCGTTTGCACTGATCGGCGCGCTGGATGCGAACATCGTGGCGTTCGTGATCATCGTGAACACCGCGTTTGGGGTGCTCTTCGGGGTCTTGTTTTGGCGTTTCGGCCTGGAAGCGGCCATGATTGCTCATGGGGTCACACATGTAGTGAACTACTTGTTGAACACGTGATGAGGGCCCGGCATGAGAAGGTCCAACTGCGTTATGCCCCAGGCGCTAACCAGCGTCCATCTTGAGGACTCCAGCTAGGTCATCTGACGTATGGCCGAGGAATTCCCGACGGGCAGATTGCCGTCATTATCCCGGCGACCTCCGCCGGCGACTCGCCCCTCGCGTCATGGAGCCGATCATGTTTCGCCACGCCGCCGTGCTGCTCGCCGTCGCCACCTTCCTCGCCCCTGCGCCCGCGGCCCAGGCGCAGGCCGCCGGTACACGCATTCGCGTTACGACCAGTAGTCACGAACGGCTCACGGGACGCCTCGTCGCGCAGCGCGCGGACAGTCTCGTGCTCGCTGCGGACTCCGGTGCGACCATCCGAACGCTGGCGGTGTTCGAGGTGGCTCGCATTGATACGAGCCGCGGCATGCGCAAAAGCACGTTGCGAAGCGGAGCGATCGGCTTCCTGGCCGGCGTCAGCGCAGGCGCCCTGGTCGGCGCCGCCACTTCCACGCCGCCACCCTGCGAAGGCGCATTCTGTTTCGAAGGACTCGAACAGGTGGTGGGCGCGATGACAGGCGGCTTGCTCGGTGGCGTCCTCGGTGCTGGCATCGGCGCGTACCTGGGCTCGCGAGAGCGCGAGGGCTGGTCCGCGGTTCGACGCAGCGCTGGCATTTCCGGTGTAAGCATCGCTCCCTCCGGCGGTTCCGGGGTGCGGGTGGCCGCGTCGCTACGGTTCTGAGCGGCGTACCAGGCATGTGTTGCACGGATGGCTGCAGTACCCACTTTCTTTCAATGATGAGGAGGTAGGGCGCATGGCCCAGCAGTCGCCGGAAACGCTGGATGCGATCCTCAAGGCATTCAACGACCATGACCTGGACGCGATCATGGAGTTCTTCGCCGAAGATTGCTCGTTCGACATGCCACGTGGCCCCGACCCTTGGGGTGCGCGCTTTGTAGGCAAGGCAGCAGTGCGGCAGGCGCTCGCGACGCGCTTCCAAGGTCTCCCGGACGTTCACTACGGCGAGGGTCGACATTGGGTGAGCGGCAACATGGGCGTATCCGAATGGCTGTTGACCGGAACCACACTGGAGGGCCGCCAGGTCCGTGTGCGCGGATGCGACCACTGGGAGTTCCTGGACGGCAAAGTCATCCGGAAGGATGCGTACTGGAAAATCGTCGAACACAAGGCCTGAGCCGGCAACGCGAAAGCGGTTTGATCACAAAAAAAGGAGAGGCCCGCCCAAGTTGTGGCGGGCCTTTCGTTTAACGCGTCGCGCGATTGCCAGACTATTGCGCCGGCGCGCAGAAGCGGTGACGCATCCGAGCGACGATCCGTCAGGCATCGAGTCCCCTCGTGCCCAGGTTGCTCTAATGATGTCGTCTCGCCGCTCCCGCCCCTCGTTCGTCGCCGCGTTGGCCTTCATCGCGCTCGTGGCATGCGAACAAGATCCGGGAG
>JBKJKH010000511.1:0-2539 GCA_046597595.1 Gemmatimonadaceae bacterium | reverse complement strand
CGATCGCGGGCGCGGACTTGCGCTCCAGATTGATTGTCGCCGGGTTGTGCAGCAGCTCCCTGGTCAACCTGGAGCGAAAGTCCGCGCCCGCGATCGGTATTCGCCAGGCCCTCTACCCGGTGCGCGAAGAGCTGAAGCCGTCGCTGTTCGTCGAGCTGATGCGCCGGGGTGATATCGGAAACGTGATCGTCTTCACGCGGACGAAGCATCGCGCCAATCGCCTTGCCGATTACCTCGTCAAGGAGGGGATCCCCAACGCCAAGATCCACGGGAACCGGTCACAGGCCCAGCGCACCGAGGCGCTCGAGGGATTCAAGTCGGGTCGGTACCGCTGTCTCGTTGCCACCGATATCGTGGCCCGGGGCATCGATGTCGAGCAGTTGGAGCACGTGGTGAACTTCGACGTGCCGCACTTGCCGGAAGACTATATCCACCGGGTGGGCCGCACGGCGCGAGCCGACGCGACCGGTGACGCGTTCACGTTCGTGGCACCCGACGAAGAAGGCGATCTGTCCCAGATCGAGCGGGCGATCGGGAAGCGCCTCCCTCGCGTGATGGTGCAGGGCTTCGACTACGCGAGCAAGCCCGCGCAGCGTTTCGAGGTACCGATTGCCGAGCGTATTGCCGAGATCCGGGCGCGGAAGGCGGAGGAGCGGAAGCGCGCGAAGGAGAAGGCGGACCGGCGCGCGTCGCAGGGTGCGGGCGGATCACCGGCGTCGGGGAGAAGCGGCGGCGGGCGCTCAGCCGGCACGAGCGGACGGGCGTCGACGGGTGGACGAGGCGAGGCGGGCAGTGCGCGATCTGGCGCTGCGCGTCGGGGAGGCGGAGAGCGCGGTTCCTCAGGCAATTCACGCCCCGGGTCCGGACCATACCGATAGCGACGGGCGGCTACACCTCGGAGGCAGAGAGTAAGGCGAGTCGCCTCCGTATCCTGGAGGAGATCCGTCTCAGCCGACGCCGGTTGACCCCGAAGTCCATGCGGCCGACACGGGACGATGAACGGAAATGGATGAGGCCGGCGTCCTTGTCTGCCAGCAATTCCACATCATCCACGAACTGAAAGAGCGCCGACCGCGACTCGGCGCGGAGATATCGCGTGCCTTCGACGACGATGCGCGTGCGCGATTCCGCGGTGAGCGCATGAGTCATGACGCGCAACACCTGCTCGATTGGAGCCAGGAATGGGATCGGGGCGAGGGAGCCCTGTGCACCGTCCGGCGTGTCGCGGGCGCAGTTGCGCCGCGCACCACACGACGGGAGAGAGCGAGGTTCGCTGGAACCGATGATTTCAAGCGCGGCCATGCTGTCGGGAGACACACGGTGAAAGGTTGAACCACGTGGAAATAAAATGAGATCACCAGTCTCGATGAACAGTCCCAAAAGTGCGGGGTCGTGTGCTGATTCTCGCGGGTGAGCAGGCAATGAAGGACCAAAATATCGATGTGGACGGGGTATGCTAACCTACCTCATCACAAGGATGCCATACATAATTACGACAACAGGTTACACACGAATCACAATTCGTGATGCGGTTTGCTCAAGGGGCAATCCTGCGGCGACGCGACGAGTGCATTGGCCGTTAGCCCACGAATGAGTCGGGTGTCTCGAGTATCCGAGTCTGGTTGCATTCGCCCACGATCGCCCGAGTGTGCGTCGCGCGGCTGAGTCTGGTCCACTGCGTCTACGGCAAAACGTCTCGAGTGGAACATTAGTGACGTTCCGAGTACATGTACGTCTAAAGCTGACTACTGCTCGTGGGCTCCGACCTGATCACACTCATGTCACCTATCGTTCGGCCGCTGCATCCGCGCCCCGCCATGGATCCGCGACACCGCGTGGGAGAGCTGATCGCCGAGCTCGCGCACCGGTACGCGGGGCAGATGAATGGCTGCGAGTTCGCCACGCAATTGCGGGCCCGGCGCGTCGAGCGCCGACGGTACATCGCCTTCGTCTCGAGCCTGTATCCCTGCGTCATCGGCTTCAATCGCGCGCTCATTCGCAGCATTTCCAAGGTGGATCACGTGATCCACGGCGCCTTCGTGAAGGCACTGGCCGAGCAGCTGGAAGAGGAGCAGGTGCACAACCAGATGTGGCGCACCAAGCTCGACGTGTACGGCGTCGACCACGAGTCGCTGTACTGGGCGCTCACCGACTACCTCGCGCGTTTTTCGCCCGCCGAGCTGGAGCGCATGACACGCGAAGTGCTGGTGGCACTCACGCGGGACGCCGAGAATGTGTCGCCCGGCGTCTTCCCGGATCCGCCCTTTCCCGAGCCCGTGCTCGCGCTCTACCACCATCTCTGGATGTCGGCCTCGTACGACGAGATCGACTACTGGGAGCATTTTGCCAGTCAGTGCGCAGTGGAAATGGTGATCTACAACGTGGTCTCCAACACCGTGCTGCCGGGCGTGAAGGGCAATCCTGAGCTGGACGGCGGTCCGGCCACCCTACGCTGGTGGGCGGAGCATGCCCGGCCGGACGTCGCTGAGACGCACGTGAAGTCGGATGAGGAGAAGCACCTCGAGATCTCGCGAATCGC
>JBKJKH010000268.1:0-3527 GCA_046597595.1 Gemmatimonadaceae bacterium | reverse complement strand
CCCAGCCTTCGGCTTCTTCGTCCCGTACTTGGACCGGCTCTTGTTGCGCCCCTGAACACCCGATGCGTCGAGCGTCCCACGGACAATGTGATACCGCACGCCAGGCAAGTCCTTCACGCGGCCGCCACGCACGAGCACGATCGAATGCTCCTGCAGATTGTGCCCTTCGCCCGGAATGTACGCGATGATTTCGAAGTGATTCGTAAGGCGCACCTTCGCCACCTTCCGCAACGCCGAATTTGGCTTCTTGGGCGTCGTGGTATACACACGCGTGCAAACGCCGCGACGAAAGGGATTCGCCTTGAGCGCCGGCGATTTGTCCTTCTTGGAAACGTCCTGGCGACTCTGCCGGACGAGCTGATTAATGGTCGGCATGTACTATGGTAAAGTCGTGTCGCCCCGCCGGAAGAGCGTCGGGAGAGACTCATAAGATAGCAAGGGAAAGCTGCAGGCTCAAGTCCTCTCCTGTTTTGGGTCCCAGACCTCTTCCAGACCAGGCGCTCGGGGCAGCGCACGGGAGCCACATCGGAGCCACATCGGAGCCGCGCGGGAGCCGCCAGGCCGCCGCACAGCAGTCCGTCATGGGTAGGGCCGTGCGGACGGCGCCGGAGCGGATCGGAGTGGTCTTCACGGCGGGCCTTCTAATCGGGAGCCGCGCTCAGAAGCGCTGGAACTCGGCACGCGGGGCGCGATCGCAGCATCTCACAGAACGTGGTGCGCCGGATGTTCTCTGGCGCGTGCAACGCTGGACCGGCGTCTCTTGTTCTCCACCGCACGCGACCGTACTCTTTCGATCGAAAGTCATCGCGGTCTCCTGGCCAATGCGGACGCCACCCGCGATTCGACTGCGTGCTCCCGGAAGATCTGCGGTGAATCGTGCGCGCTTCGCGAGACTCGCGAAGCGTAGCGATTGATATGACGTCAGGCCACACTGCAGAAATCTCTGCACACACCCGTGCTTCATCCGCATTCAGATGTTCGTAGACAGCCGTCAGCTCGACGACAAAAGCATCATCGAATCCGAAATTTGCATTATCGGAGCCGGCGCGGCCGGCATCA
Source organism: Gemmatimonadaceae bacterium (assembly GCA_046597595.1). Taxonomy (GTDB): domain Bacteria; phylum Gemmatimonadota; class Gemmatimonadetes; order Gemmatimonadales; family Gemmatimonadaceae; genus JBKJKH01. The sequence goes on along the minus strand of JBKJKH010000268.1, from coordinate 2,468 downwards.
CGCTCGCGAAACGTTTTGCCGGCATGTCGTACCGGGTTTGCCTGCTGGAGAGTGGCGGATTTACGCCAGATGCCGGAACTACTGGCCTGAACGTCGCTCTCAATACCGGCCGGTCCTACTCCATCAGCCGACTTCGGTATTTCGGGGGCGCAACGAATCACTGGGGCGGACACTGCGTCCCCATCCGCGCCATGAATTTCGAGCCGAGGCCATGGATTCCCGATAGCGAATGGCCGTTCAGCCGGAGCGATCTGGATCCGTACTATCTGCGCGCACACCGCGTCCTCGGGCTGGAGGAATTTGAGTACGACGCCGCCAAAACCGCGGCCTCGCTCGGCCTGAAATTGTTTCCGTTCGACGCGGCGCGCGTGGAGACCGTTGTGTCGCGCTACAATGCCGTGCGGTTCGGGCGTCAGTTCCGAAATGACGTCGCGACTGCTTCCAATATCACGGCGTACCTCTTCGCCAACGTCACTTCGATCAACCGGCACCCCACGGGCGGCCGCATCGTCGATGTTTCAGCGAAGACGCTCGCCGGAAACTCATTCGTCGTTCGCGCACGGTATTACGTGCTCGCGACCGGCGGAATAGAGAATGCGCGACTGCTCCTGATTTCCAATGCGGTCGAAGCAGCTGGCCTCGGAAATACCAACGGACTCGTCGGCCGGTTTTTCATGGAGCACATCTGGTTCGAAAGCGGCTTGATCCTGCCTGCGAAGCAGGGCTCGCTGCTGCCGATCTATTGCAGGCAACACCGGCGTGGAGGTCTGGAGTTTCGCTGCCATCTGGCCCTGCCCGAGAACGTTATCAGACAACAGCAGATTGGAGATTTTCGAGCGGAACTGGTTCCTGCACCGACGGACCGGCTCTATGACTCCGTCCTGTCCGCGAGAGCCATCAGGGAGGACCTTGTCAGGTTCGAGTTTCCAGACAGCCTGCTTGCACATCTGGGCAGGATCTCAAGGGATCCCGCGCCGGTCTTTCGGCGATTGATCAAGAACGCGCCGCCGCAGATGTACGTCGTGGCCAGCTTTGTGGAGCAAGCGCCCAATCCTGACAGCCGAGTGACGTTGTCATTCAACAAGGACGCGCTCGGACTCAATCGCGCTCAGCTGGACTGGCGTCTGTCCGAGATCGACAAGATCACCATCACGAAGGCGCAAAAGCTGCTAGCCGCTGAAGTGGGGCGCAGCGGCGTTGGCCGAATGCGGATTCAGGTGCCTGACAAGGAATCGCTCCTATTGAACGGTGCTACCGGGGGGGCGCACCACATGGGGACTACGCGCATGCACGTGAGCCCGCGCCGCGGTGTAGTCGATGCCAACAGCAGGATCCACGGCCTGCAAAACCTGTTTGTGGCAGGTTCGTCGGTATTTCCGTCAGCCGGGTACTCCAACCCGACCCTGACAATCGTCGCGCTTGCGCTCAGGCTCGGAGATCACCTCGACGGTTTGGTCAACCGCAGGGTATAGACCGGAGAGTGGCATGACAGAACTTTTCATCACTCGACGCAAACTCATCGAGCTTGCCGCGGTTCTGCTCGCGGGGGCGGCGATAAACGGGCGCGTCATGCCAGAAGCTGGTGGCACGTCTACTACTCTGGCCGACGTATTCGGACACGAGCCGGAGGCTGCTCGCGCAATCGGACTTCAGTACCTCCGGGAGTATCCGGACGAGGGCACTCCTGAGGCTCTTGTCAGTGCCATTCTCGACAGCGCCCCTGATCTCCCCAGGCCGATCGAGGCACTCACTGTTTCAGATTTGCGTACGCGGTTGCGGCGGCACTTCGCTCAGGACTTTGCGAACGGAAACACTGTCTCGATAGAAGGCTGGGTGCTCTCCAGGACAGAGATCAGATTGTGTGCGCTCTGGGCATGCTCCTGATTTGTGCGAGTGGGCCAGCAGCCTACTGCCCTTCGACCCACGCTACGCGGTCCCTGGCTCGTACCCCCGCCTCGAACGGCCCCAGCAGGTGCGTGATCCCGTTCGCGTAGTACGACACGAGCGGCCGCCCCGCCGGCAGCACCGCGAAGCCCTCACCCGTGCGCACGAGCACGCGCCGCATTTTCAGCATGCGCCACGCCCGGTCAAATATCTCCTCGACCGGCCCCTCGGCGCGGATCACGCGACCGTTCAGTTCCAGCAGGACGTCCCGCATCTCATCCATTCGGGCAAGGATCTGCTGTTTCCGAAAGAAATCGCCATCCAGGCTCTGAATCGCCGCGCACGCCAGCGCTACAGGCGTCACGGGGATGATCGCACCAATGCGGGAAAGCACGTCGTCAGCCAGTATCTGCACGCGTGCGAGCCGTTCGTGTCTCGGCAGCGTGAACAGCGTCTCGCTGCTCCCATGCGACGCAAACCATGGTTGGAGCGGTATGGGATCGCCTATCACGACCGCGGCGCGCCCGTACCGGCGCCAGCGCCGTGAAAGCAGGCGCGCCACGTTCCAGCCCACGTAGCGGAAG
>JBKJKH010000211.1:0-7020 GCA_046597595.1 Gemmatimonadaceae bacterium | reverse complement strand
GCTCACCACGATCCAGGGCGCGCTCCGGCTGATGGGCGCCCAGCTGCAGGCAGTGGATCCGCGGACGCGGAAGCTCACCGACATGGCGACCCGCGGCACCGAGCGCCTTCTTCGCCTTGTGGACGACCTGCTGGACATCGAGCGTGTCGAGGCCGGAGCCGTCCCACTCGCCCGTCGCAACGTTGCCGCATCGGGCCTGCTCGAGGAAGCCTGCGATTCCGTCACGGGCGCCGCCGACGAGGCTGGCGTAACGGTAGTGGTCCAGCCTTCCTCCGCCTACGTCTCGGCGGATCCCGATCGTTTGGTGCAGGTCTTCGTGAACCTCGCAGCTAACGCGATCAAGTTCTCGCCCGCCGGATCGACGGTCACAATGACGGCCCTGCGTGAGGGCTCGACGACGCGATTTGTGGTACGTGACTCCGGCCGTGGCATTCCGCCCGACAAGATCGAGATGATCTTCGAGCGCTTCCAGCAAGTCGAGCTCAACGACGCCGCGGTGAAGCGTGGCGCCGGGCTCGGCCTCGCCATCTGTCGCGCAATCGTGATTCGGCACGGCGGAAGCATCTGGGCCCAGAACAACGAAGGCCTTGGAGCCTCCTTATATGTAGACATCCCCGATGCGGAGTGACGAAGCGGACCGTGCTGGTGATCGACGATGAAGAGGATATCCGCGCAGTCGTCGCCATGTCGCTGGAATTCGGCGCGGGATGGCGGGTGGTTCCCGAGGCCAGCGCCGCCAACGCTGTTTCTCGAGCGGCGGAGATCATGCCTGATGTGATTCTCCTTGACGTTGACCTCGGCGACACGGATGGTCGGGCCGTGCTCTCGATGCTCCGCGCCGACTCTCGTACGAAAGGGATCCCCGTAGTGTTTCTTACGGGTCATGTTCGCCCGGCGGTAGTGGATGATCTCCGGGCGCTCGGCGCCGGCGTCCTGGCCAAGCCATTCGATCCGCTTTCGCTCCACGAGCAGGTTGCGCGCGAAGTTGGATGGGAGGCATGAACGACTCCGTTGGTTCGATGGGGGCTCAGCTCGACGCTTTGTGGAAAAAATCGCTTCCCGAGATCGAGCGCCGAGTCGAGGCCATTGAGGGAGCCGCGATCGCGCTGCTCGAAGGGTCGCTCACCGCCGACGAGCGCCGGCATGCCGAGCGCGAGGCGCACAAGCTCTCTGGCGTAGCTGGCACCTTCGGGTTCCCGCACTCAACGGAGGTAGCCCGCGCGGCCGAGCAATTGTTCGCGGGCTCCGAGGAAATCGCCGTTGCGGACCACGTGCGCCTTGCGGCCCTCGCGAATGAGCTTAGGCGCGACCTGCTCGACGTGGGCAGGGTGCCGGGGGGAGCGAAGGCGGAACGGCCCCGTCCAGCGGTGTCCACGAGGGTCGCGATGATCGACGACGACCCGGCGATGCTCGGGCTCGTGAAGGCTATCCTCGGCGAACACGACATTGATGTCATCACGACGAGCGACCCGGCCGCGCTCCAGACGACGCTCGAGTCGACGCCGATCGACTTGGTCCTCCTTGATGTGGACATGCCAGTCATCACAGGGATCGAACTTTGTCGCCGCATTCGCGCCGACGAGCGGTGGGATGCGATTCCCGTTGTCTTTCTGACCGCACGCTCGGGGTCGGCCGTGGAACTGTTCGGCGCCGGCGCCGACAACTATCTGATGAAACCTCTCAATGCTGACGAGCTGCTGTCGGTCGTCAACGCCCGCGTTCGGCGCCGGCGGGCGAGCGGTAACGCGGCCGCTGTTGCGATCACGCAAGCGGCGCGCGCCGCGGACGTGGACGTTGTTATCGTGGATGACGACGCGATGCTGGTCGAGCTGCTCGGGCATGCGCTCGCGTCACGGGGATACTCGTGCCGCGTGATCACCGACGGCACTGCGGCAATGACATTGCTGGCTGGAAAGGAACCGCAACTGCGCGGAAAGGTTGTCGTACTCGATGTTGGCCTGCCGGAGCACGATGGCCTTACCGTGCTCCGAACGCTCGCGCATGACGGCGTCACTCGGACGTCCCGCGTGGTGATGTTGACCGCTAGGTCGCTGGAGAGCGAAGTGCTGCTGGCGCTCGATCTCGGCGCCTTCGACCACGTGGCAAAGCCATTCAGCGTCCCAGTGCTCATGCACCGCATCAAGCGCGCGCTGGAAGACAGTCCGCGAGTGATGTGAACGCAACGGCGATAGTCCTCGCCGTTATCCGTGTCGAGGCCGCTGTGCTCGTGATTGTGGTGGCGACCATCGTTGGATACGCCCTCGTCACCAGGTACTCGTCCCGTCGTCGCCAAGTTCGTCTCGGGCGCGCGCGAGCGATCGTTGCGGCCCACCTCGAGCAACGGGAACTTCCGGCCGATGACCTGGCGCTGCTGGCTCGGCTCCCGCGCCGTGACCTGATCCGTCTGTACTTCGACATCTCCCCAAGCGTTGGTGAAACCGAGCGCGCCTGGCTCCGCTCGCTGGCCGAGAAGCTGGGACTCATTGTTGTTGCCCGGGCCCGGACGGCGGCGACCCAGTGGTGGAAAAGGCTGAGCGGAGCGAGGTTGCTCACCCTCATTGATGCCGAGCCCGCGATCATGCAGCGATTGTTGGCAGATCGCGCTGCTCAGGTGCGTGCGCAGGCTGCGGTATTTGTGGCGACACATCCGTCTGCCGACGGAATCGCCGGGTTGATCGACATGCTCGCGGATCCAGCGGCCATCTGCCGGTTCGCGGCGAAGGATTCTCTCATGCGGCTCGGGACACATGCGACGGCGACGATTGTCACTCACCTTGCCGAACCACGAGGTTCACGGACGATCGCGCTGCTCGAAGTAGCGGCGGCTGCGGCCAGCCATGACTATCTACCTGCGGCAACGGCGCAGCGCATGAATCCCGTGCCCCTGGCGCGACTGCTTGTTGCGCGCCTTCTACGCGGCATTGGCGGGCCGGCCGCGTCCGGTCATCTTGTCACGCTGCTCAACGACGTCGATGCGTCCGTGCGTGAAGGAGCCGCCGAGGCGCTCGGGTATCTCACGCACTGGCCGGCGGCGGCGGCAATCGCCCGGTTGCTCGACGACCCAGATTCCAGCGTGCGCCTGGCGGCGGCGGGTGCCTTGGCACAGGTCGGGCCTCCCGGCGTGCTGTTTCTTCGGCGCGCCGAGCGGCACGGATCGGAGTATGCCGCAATTGCAGCCGCGCGCATTCTCGACGACACCGCGCGATGAAGCACTTCGCTGACGTTGCGCTCGTCCAGCTTGAGTGGGCGGTTCTTTTCTACTTCGTCCTCGTTAACAGTTTTTACGCGGTCCTGCTCGTTGCCGCGGCGCGGGAGATGATCGGTCACATGCGTACTGTGCGCGGGGAATCGCGGTCGAGGATACTCGGCTCTTCGGCGGCGCCGCGCGTCAGCATTCTCGCGCCAGCTTTCAACGAAGAGGCGACGATTGAGGACAGCGTCAGGTCGCTGCTCGCGCTGTACTACCCGAATCTAGAGCTGGTCGTGGTGAACGACGGATCGAAGGATTCGACGATCGAGGTGCTCGAGCGATGCTTCGAGTTGATTCCGATCGCTCCAGTACTAGCGCCGCGGGTGGAGACGAAGCGGGTGCGCCGGTTGTACCGGTCGCGGACACATCCCAACCTCGTGGTCGCTGACAAGGAGAACGGCGGAAAGGCCGACGCGCTCAACGTGGCGCTCAACCTCGCGTCGGGCGACTTGGTCTGCGCGATCGACGCCGACACGATCATAGAGACCGACGCCCTCCAGCGGATGGTTCGCCCGTTCGTTGCCAACGCCAATGCCGTCGCAGCCGGTGGTACAATCCGCGTGGCCAATGGATGCACCATTCGTCGCGGCCGGATTATCGAGACGAAAGCACCCACGCATCCGCTGGCCGGCTTCCAGGTTATTGAATACCTCCGCGCCTTCCTCTTCGGCCGACTCGGGTGGAATCGTTTCGGCGGAAACCTGATCATCTCAGGCGCATTTGGCCTCTTTCGGAGGGATGCGGTCATCGCAATCGGCGGTTACGCGCACGATACGGTCGGCGAGGACATGGAGCTGGTGATCCGCCTCCGCAAGCGTGGATTTGAGACTGGCGGGCCGTCCGACGCGGACTTCGTGCCCGATCCGGTGGCGTGGACCGAGGTGCCCGAATCGGCGCGCGTGCTCGGCAGGCAACGTGACCGTTGGCATCGGGGACTCGCCGATGTGCTCTGGCGGCATCGCGCGGTGCTGTTCAACCGGCGATACGGCGCGATGGGGATGGTGGCGTTTCCGTACTTCGTCTTCGTCGAGCTGCTGGCGCCCATTGTCGAAGCGATGGGTCTCGTGGGTGGTGTCCTCGGACTCGCCCTGGGGTTGATCAACATCCCGTTCGCCGTGCTGTACTTCCTGCTCGCGTACGGATTTGGAATGCTGCTCAGCATGCTCACGCTTCTGCTCGAGGAGCTGAGCTTCCAGCGGTACACCAGGCTGCGCGACCGGTTCGTGCTCGTGGGCTGGGCGCTCGCGGAAAACCTTGGCTACCGCCAGCTCACCGTTGTGTGGCGGCTGCGCGGACTATGGAAGTACCTGCGGGGGAGGAAGGACTGGGGCGTGATGGAGCGGCGAGGGTTGAATCGTGGCGCCGTGCTACCTGCGCAAAAGTAGGTCGACCTGAACTGTAGCGCGGAAGGTAGCACAGACGATCGCTGCGACTAGGAAGCGCTGAGTAACCTGCGCGGTCGGAAATCCCGACCGCGCAGGTCATACATCAGAACGTTACTGAAGAATTTGCGGAGCCACTCGAACGGCGGCAAACCAGTATGCATTCTGTGCGTCGACAAGTTCCGCGACAGCAGTCAGCAAATAGACCAAAGCTTCATTGATCTTTGCGGCTTCGAAGGCGGCCACCTCATCCCAGATAAGGTGAATTCGTTCCTGAAGGTCGGGACTGAGCGGCGTCGCCGAAATCATTCTCCGCCGACCTGGGGGGAACCGCGAACATGGTGTATAGTGGTCGCTCGTTACATCGAACAAATATCACACTTCGAGCCGTCGAACGCTCACTACTATACGATTCGGTTCCAGAATGGCTGCGCCTTTTGGCCCTTAACCAGATATATCATGAATCGCACGTGAACCAGTGATATTGCACTTCGGGGATCCGGATGCTCCTACGAGCGGGCTTGAAGGTTTCTCCTAGTTGTATTTTTCTGAAGACGAGAATTCGGGTCGACCGGTACCTTGAACATTATGCCTGGGAGTGTGCTCGTGAATCGCTGCACCGTGGCATCGCTCGCTGGAAGATTCGGATGGTTGTTGTGGAGTGCCGCCGTTCCGCTGCCCACCGCGCAGGCCCAGGTGTTGCGGGCGGCACAGATGACGACCACCGATTTCGCGCAACTCGACCGCGCCCACACGGCGATCATTCTCCCCGGTGGCATTCTGGAGGAGCACGGTCCATATCTACCGAGCTACAGCGACGGACTGCTCAACGACCGCCTTGCCGACTCGCTCGCCATGGCGATTGCCAAGCGCGCGGGATGGAAGGCGGTCGTCTTTCCGTCAATTCCACTCGGTAATTCTGCGGCTAACGACATCGGCGCGCGGTTCAGTTTTCCCGGAACTTACGCTGTTCGGTTCGAGACGCTACGGTCGGTATTCATGGATCTCGGCGATGAGCTTGGGGCGCAGGGGTTTCGCTGGGTGTTTGTTGTCCACCTGCACGGCGGCCCCAATCATAATCGCGCCCTCGACGATGCAGGAGACTATTTCCATGCGACATATGGTGGGCGTATGATCCATCTGGCCGGCCTGCTTCCGGTCTTTACCGCGCTCGAGGGCCCCAAGCACGCCGCAGCTCGGCATGCGGATGGCCTGCCCATTCATGCCGGCATGGATGAGACAAGTCTGGTTTCCTTTCTCGCGCCGGAGCTTACTCGGTCAGGGTATCACACGGCGCCAGATCAATCCGACAGCACAATGGAGGGTCTGATCAAGCTGGCGCGCTCGCCACAATGGCCCGGATACTTTGGTGCGCCTCGACTCGCGACGCCGCAACATGGTGCGCGCATTTGGCGCGCGCTTGCAGATAGCACCACGCGAATAGCACTGAGTATTCTGAACGGGGCGAACCCGGATGGTATTCCGCGGTTTGCGGCAGCGATGGCATTGAGCGCGCCCGATGCGAAACTCGATGCGGCATCACTGCGAGCGGAGCGACGGAGAGCCGCCCGTCAGGATGCCTGGCTGCGAAAGCACCGTCGCCGGTGAGAGGTCGCACTGAATGGTGGGAAAGCTTTTTCGACCAGAAATATCTCGACGAATACGCGCCGCTTTTCGGTCCGGAAAACGATCGACGCGAAGTCGCGCGCCTGATCGACATCCTCGAGCTCCCGGCCGGTGCCAGGATTCTGGATGCACCATGTGGTCAAGGACGGCACTCACACCTGCTCGCTGAAGCAGGGTTCGATGTGGATGGTCTCGACTACTCCAAAGTCCTGATCAAGGCCGCAAAAACCCGCGGAACAGGACTGACTCTTCGATACACGGTCGGCGACATGCGGAAAATGCCGAGCCGCTGGGGTGCACGATTTGATGCGGTGCTCAATCTTTTTACATCATTTGGTTTCTTTGATCACCCGGACGAGGATGGGCGCGTTGTAAAGGAATTCGCACGCGTGTTGAAGCCTGGTGGAGTACTCATCTGGCAGGGCGGAAGCCGGGACGGAATCATGGCCCAGTTTCTTTCGAAAGACTGGTGGCGGGGTGACAAGAATCGTCTGTACGCGCAGCAGCGATCGTTTGATCAGCTCTCTGGAATTTTGACAGTGCAGTCCACGTGGTCGGAGAAGGGAAAGATCCGGGAGCGCGAACACCGCATCCGCTTGTACAACGCGTCGCAACTGTCAGAGATGTTTCGGCGGCATGGGCTTGTTATTGAACAGGCTCTTGATGGACGGATTGATCGGGCTTTGACTCGGCGGTCGTCGGAAATGCTTCTCGTCGCGCGAAAGGCTACTGCCGATTAGACGGTGAAGGAAGGCGGCCTTC
>JBKJKH010000129.1:0-2595 GCA_046597595.1 Gemmatimonadaceae bacterium | reverse complement strand
TACAGGTGCGACTGCACGTCGCAGGCACAACCCGGGTACGTGTTGTCCCGCCAGGCGCCACCGACGTCCCTTGCGCGCTCGAAAATGATGAAATCCTCGATCCCTTCCTGCTTCAGCCGGACCGCCGCGCCGAGCCCTCCGAACCCCGAGCCGATGATCGCGATTCTGGAGTGGCTCACGTGCGCAGTGCGTTCTGTACGGCATTGCCGACGAGTGGCGCATCGTGCGCGATGTTTGCAAGCCCGCCGGTGATATCGTAGTTGTGGCCGACGAACCAGAGGCGGCGCTGGTCCGCGCTCGTGACCCGGTCCGTACGAATCGCGAATCCCCTGGCATCTCGACTCACGAGATCGCCCAGGGGACCGAGCGCCGCTCGGAATCCGGTGGCAAGGATCACAGCGTCGTACTCACCGTCGGTGCCGTTCGTGAAGCGGACACCACGGGCGGTGAATTCCTCGAGGCCTGGCCGCACCCGGACGCGCCCGGCATTCACGGCGTCGGCAAGGTGAAAGCCGATGAGCGGGATGCTGTCGAGCGGCCCTCGCGATGAGCGCGGGAGCGGCGACGGGCCGCGGCGCATTTCACCCAGCCTGCGAATGCCGATCGCGATACGCTGCTGCACTGGACGCGGGAGCTTTCTCAGGACAAACGCGCAATACTGAATCGGGATGCCGGCGAGCGCGCGCGGGACGATGTTCACTCCAGATCGGACCGCGATATCGACCGCGTAGCCCGCACCTGCCAGCTCACTCGCGATCTCTCCTCCCGAGTTCCCGACCCCGACAACGAGGACGCGCCTTCCATCGAGATCTCCGGGGCGATGGTAGCTGCTGGAATGCAGCACCTGTCCAGTGAATTCCTGTCGTCCCGGAAAGTCGGGCACGTAAGGACCGGAGACAATCCCTGTCGCCATTACGACAGCCCGGGCGCGTATCTCGCCCGCAGTCGTGGAAATCAGCCATCCGTCGTCCACCGGACGTATCCGCGTGACGTCGATGCGTGTGCACACGGGGAGCGAGAAGTCGCGCGCGTAATCCTGGAGGTAGCGGACGAAGGCGGGGCGGGGCGGGAACAGCGGAATATCGCCCGGAATTCTGCGACCGGGCATGCCGGAGAGATGCCGTCCGGTGTGCAACGTCAGCGAGTCGTACAGGTTCGCCCACACGTGCGCCGTCTGGCTGCCGCGCTCCAGGACAACGTGGTTTACCGCCCGTTTCCTCAGCTCATACGATGTTGCCAGGCCGGCCGGACCCGCGCCCACTACGACGACATCAACGCTCGAGGGGAGTGCAGTGGAGGACACGGAGGCAATGTGGGCGACTTGCCGCAGGCACGCCACGCCCGCAACCTTGTTTCGCGATCCCCACCCTCATTGCCTCAGACCCAGGATCATTGCCCAATGCATCTACGACTTCTCTCGTTCTCGGTGCCACTGCTCGTTGCCGCTGCCACAGCCTCTGCCACGGCATCTGCGCAGGAGACTCCCCCTCCTTCTGCAGCCGATTCGGCGCTGATTGCGAAATACGCCAGGGTGTATCCGGATGACGCCCGCCTCGACCGGCTCAAAAAAGAGGCGGCGCTGGAAGTCGAGCGGATGAGCGCATTCACCCAGCAGATGGTCGACCAGATCTTCTCGTTTGGAGAACTTGGCTTTCAGGAGCAGGAGACGTCGAAGTACCTGATCGGCGTACTTGAGAAGAACGGCTTCACTGTACAGAAGGGCGTCGCCGGAATGCCCACCGCGTGGTACGCAAGCTGGGGCGCGGGCAAGCCGGTTATTGCACTTGGGTCTGATGTGGACGGGATTCCGCAGGCAAACCAGAAGCCGGGCGTGGCGTATCACGATGCGCTTGTCCCGGGAGCGCCCGGGCACGGAGAGGGTCACAACTCCGGACAGGCGGTCAACATTACGGCGGCCATCGCGGTGAAGCGCATCATGGAGCGCGACAAAATTCCCGGAACGATCAAGATCTGGCCGGGCACTGCGGAGGAACTCGTGGGCGCGAAGGCCTACTTCGTCCGCGACGGATTCTTCAAGGACGTAGATGCTGTCCTCTTCTCGCATGTTGGCAGCAACTTGCGCACGCAATGGGGTTCTGGCGGCGGCAACGGCCTCGTCTCCGTCGAATTCACCTTTGAGGGAACGAGTGCGCATGCCGCAGGCGCGCCGTGGCGGGGCAAAAGCGCGCTCGATGCGGTGGAGTTGATGAACATCGGCTGGAACTTTCGCCGTGAGCACCTGCGCATCCAGCAGCGCTCGCACTACGTGATTCGCAACGGGGGGGATCAGCCTAATGTCGTCCCGCCCAACGCCAGCGTCTGGTACTACTTCCGCGAGACGGACTATCCCCGGATCATGGCGATGTGGAAGGCAGGCGAAGATATCGCGAGAGGCGCGGCGTTGATGACCGGCACCACGCTCGCCAGCATGCGCGTGCTCGGGACGGCGTGGCCACAGCACATGAGCCGGCCGATCGCGGAACAGATGACGAAGAATATCGCGATGGTCGGGATGCCCAGATGGAGTGCGGCCGACCAGGAGCTGGCGATGGCGACCCAGCGCGAAGTCGGCGCGAAGCCCGTCGGGCTGGATAC
>JBKJKH010000108.1:0-5414 GCA_046597595.1 Gemmatimonadaceae bacterium | reverse complement strand
GTCCGTGTGGCGGCGGCTCGGCGCGCGGGTCACCGTCGTCGAGCTCACCCCGACGATTCTCCCCGGCAACGACGACGACATCATCAAGGAAGCGACGCGCGTCTTCTCCAAACAGGGGCTCGCGCTCCGCACCGGGACCAAGGTCACGGGCGCCGACGTGTCCGAGCGCGGCGTGACCATCAAGGTCGAAAAGGATGGAAAGGCCGACGTGATCGAGGCCGACTGCGTGCTCGTGTCTGTCGGCCGGAAATCCGTCACGACAGGGATCGACGTCGTGGCACTCGGCATCAACACCGGCCCGCGCGGCGAAATTCTCGTCGACGACCAGATGCGGACATCCCTGCTGAACGTGTATGCCATCGGCGACGTGGTGGGAGGCAAGCTGCTTGCCCACAAGGCAGAGGAAGAGGGTGTCATTGCCGCCGAAGTGATTGCCGGCAAGCCGGTGCACATGCACTACCGGTCCATGCCGTCCGTCGTGTACACGTGGCCGGAGATCGCGACGGTTGGCCTCGCAGAACACGAAGTGAAGGCGTCCGGCCGCGCCTACAAGGTCGGAAAGTTTCCCTTCTCTGCGAACGGACGCGCGCGCACAATGGGAGAGAGCGCGGGTCTGGTGAAATTTATTGCCGACGCCACCACTGACGAACTGCTCGGTGCACACCTCATCGGTCCAAACGTTTCGGAGATGGTCGGTGAGATTGTGCTCGCGTTTGAATACCGCGGCGCATCAGAGGATCTTGCGGTCACGGTGCACTCGCACCCGACGCTCTCCGAAGCGGTGAAGGAGGCTGCCCTCGCCGTGCTCGGCCGCGCCATTCACATTTAATGGTGCACGATGACGCGCCTGCGATCGCAACACTTACCATCCGCGCCCTCGACGCAGAGGACGCGAACGGCGCGCGGGCGCTGCTGCTCCCTGCGTGGGATGGCGAGCATCCGCACGTGGAAAGCATGCTGTCGCGCCTTGATCGTGCGGCGCGCCAGGAAAGCGCAGAGAGTCTCGCGCTTGTCGCGGTGATCGGGCCGACCGTCGTCGGGCTCGCGATCTTCGGGATGGTTGCCGGCTCGCTTGGCACGGCCGCGGTGCACGGCGTCTACGTCGCCGAAGAGATTCGCGGGCGCGGCGCTGGCTCGGCGCTTATGCGAGGCCTGCTGAAAGTGCTGAGCGCCGACCACGCCCGTCTGCTCGTGGCGGAGGTGCCGGACGATGACGCACTCTCGGCCTACCGTCAGTTTCTCTCCCGGCAGGGATTTTTTATGGAGGGCCGGGTGCCCGACCTCGTGCGCGATGGCGTGGCGATGACGCTCTGGCGTATTGAGTCGCCCGGCATACCACAACTTTGAGGAAATTTCAGATGCGCAAATACGTTCTGCTCGTCGCGCTCTTTGTCATTGCGTGCGGCACGCCCATCAGCGCGCAGAATTTCGACACGGTTCAGGTGCGAACGACGATCCTGGCGCGTGGCACATACATGCTCACCGGTGCCGGAGGCAACATCGGCCTCGCCATAGGCGACGATGCGGTCTTCGTGATCGACGATCAATTCGCGCCGCTCACGCCGAAGATTCTCGCGGCTATCGCCGCGCTCACGCCGAGGCCGGTGCGCTTCGTGGTCAATACCCACTGGCACTTCGATCACACGGGCGGAAACGAGAACTTCGGGAAGGCCGGCGCCCTGCTCGTTGCGCACGAGAACGTTCGCAAGCGGATGTCCACTGACCAGTTCATCGAGGCGCTCAACAGGAAGGAACCAGCGGCGCCGGCTGGTGCGCTCCCCGTGGTCACGTTCACCGACGGCGTGACATTCCATATCAACGGCGACTCTGTCGTCGTGACCCACACGCCGCCGGCGCATACCGACGGTGACGCCTTCGTGCTCTTCACGAAGGCCAACGTGCTCCATACCGGCGATCTCTTCCTGAGCGCGGCGTTGCCGTTCGTCGACCTCTCGAGCGGCGGATCCATCAACGGCATTATCGGCGCGGCGGAGCGGATGCTCGCCGTCACCAACCCCGCGACGAAGATCATTCCGGGACATGGCCCTCTGGCCGATCAGGCGCGATTGCAGGCGTTTCACGACATGCTGGTCAAGTTGCGCGACAGCATGCGAGTGCGGGTGGCAGCGGGGAAGTCCCTCGAGCAGGTGCTCGCGGACAGCATCACCCGTCCGTACGCCAGGGAGTGGCGGGGTGGGCACGATCGGTTCGTGCGCGTGCTATTCCAGGAGATGGCGCGGCGGTAGCGAGACTGCAACTCAGAACGACTAGCTTGTCACCCATGCGCATACTCTGCCGGCTCGCCCTGATCACCTGGGGATTGCTCGCGCTGCCGGCAAGTCCGGCCAGCGCGCAACTTTATCGCACCACGCTCATTCAGGCGGCGCCCGGCCGGCTGCTCGAGTTGATCGACGTGGTCAAGGCACGCGTGGCCGTCACCGAGAGCGCCGGTGAAGCGCGTCCGTACCTGCTGCGACACAGCCAGGGCGACCATTGGGACCTGATGCTTTTGGAGCCGATCGGCGAATCGGTCGCTGGATGGTATGCGTCCGACCGCATCGCCCGCCGAGCGCGATCCGCGGCGGCGGCGGGACTTTCAGAGGATGATTACGAGCGCCGCCTCCGCGAGCTCTCCGCGTGGCGCGAGGACGAGATCGTCCGCGGCCCCTCGACAGCGCGCGTGGCGGAGGCGTTCCGCGATAACGGCTTTGCCCACGTCGAGATGTTCATCGCGCTCGCCGGAAAGCACGATGATCTGCTCAGGGAGCGCGTGATGGAGAACGTCTTTGCCGCCGGCATTGGCCGGCCGGAGAACCTGATCTTCACGCGTGTTGCCGGTGCGGCGTGGGACTCTTTCACTATCGGCAACTACCGCGATATGCTGCACTACGCCACCAGTGCCGTCGTGCCCGCCGAGAAAGAGGATGCGGTGGCGAGGGCGGCGGGATTTACCAGCCGCGCCGCGATCGGCCCGTACCTGCGATCGCTGATCAGCTCGCACCACGACAGCCTGCTTGGCGTGGTGCGCTGAATCCCGCCACCAGGCGTAGCCAGCCGCCAAAGACAGGAGCCAGTAGCCGTACTTCATGGGCGTGCCGCGTGACGTGGCACGCGCCCCTCGAGGAAATCGGCGAACCGCTCCCATGGATCGAATCCAATGACGCGTTCCGCGTCAGCGACGAAGTTCGAAAGCGCGTTGATGTCGTAGAAGTAGTGCTGACCATCACGATCGTCGACGAGATATTCGATGCCGCCGATGTCGAGTCCGGCGCGCTGCGAGATCGTCTCCGCCTGCTCGATGATCTCCGCGGGCGGCGTGCAGCCTTCCACGCGAAGCCCCGTCTTCGGCGCGTCCACGGCGCAGGCGCCGCGCACGAGCTCGACGCCATCCGTGGTCTGGCAGGCGTCGGCCGGGCAGAGGTCGAAGGACCCGGCCGCTGGGTAGACCCGGATCGCATAAAGGTATCGGCCGCCGAGCGTCTCGACGCGGACGATGTGCCCGTCTCGGAGCGGGGCGGACTCCTGCACGAGCGCCACTCCGTCGATGCCCAAGTCCACCTCGTTGCGCGCCACCGCATCGGCGAGCGCCGCTTCATTCTCGTAGCGAACGATCCCCGCGCCGCTCCCGCCGATATTCGCCTTCACGAGCACTGGGTATCGAAGCGCGCTGGCCGCCTCCACCGCCAGCGACGCATGGTTGATGGCGCGTGATTTCGGATATGGGAGACCGAGCTCCTCAAGCAGATCGAGCTGAGAGGCTTTCGAAAGTTCGAGTCCGTACACCTTCGAGCCGTTGACGACCGGAATACCGATGCGCTCCAGATGCCGCAGCCAGTGCAGTGTATGGAAGGTCGACTGGCGGTGTCCGCGCAGGTACGCCGACGGACTCGCGCGGTTGACGACCAGCGAGTACGGCGCGTCGTCTTCCGACGGATCGAAGAGATGCGCCGCAGCGTCGAGCCTGACGTATGGGAGGCCGCGCCGGTCCAGCGCGGCGAAGAGCGGCTTGAACCAGTCGGGATGCTCGTGGTAGATGGCGATCGGATGCATGGTGGTCCGTAGTGAGGGGTCGGTTGATCCGCCTCACACCGCCCATTCCCCTTTCGATCGAAGCATGCTCCCGAAAACACGAACGCTCCGATCCCATGAGGGGGATCGGAGCGGTGGAGAGCGAAATCGAGAAGTCGCTACACGCGCGCGCCGTGACCCCTATGCGCCGATTGGCACATATACCACATGCACATATAGCACGTGTTGGGGGTGACGGTCGAGGAGAGGGTCATGCTTCAGTAACATAGCGTGTGGCCACGCCGGAGCAAACAGGCCATACCTGTGGGCCTTGATCCATGGCGGACAGACACGTGCGTTCATGGGTGGCTGTCGTTCATCCGCGTGTAGTCGATTCCTTGACCATGACAGCCGGCGCACGACACACCGCGTCCTGTAATGCTGATCTGTGTCGAACCATCTGGTGCATAGTAGGCCCACAGCCATCCGCCCTCACTCGCGAGCGTGGACCGGCGCAGCTTCATCATGATGGCGTAGCGACTCAGCGAGCCTCCAATAATCAGTTCCTTCACGATCAACGACGAATCGGGGAAACTCGCCCCCGCGCGGACCTTGCCGCCGGCGTCCAACTGCGTGGCGGCCAGGGCATTGAACCTGGTTCGCAGTCGTGCTTCGGCGTGGCCGGAGCCCGCCGAGCGCAGCAAGGTGTCCGGTCGGTCCTTGTAGTACCTCCAGTTGCCGGTGGCTCGGGCGAGCGCACTCACGTCTGCATCGGTCACTACGACAGCACTGGCAAGAGTCGGCGCTTCGCCGGATCCCCCGCAGGCGACGAGCCCAAACACCATAGCGTGAACGACACGCATTGTACTCCTCCGGAAGGGGGTTGGTTTCAATAACATCGAACCCGTGCCGAAGGTTCCCGCATTCAGCATGCTGATCGACGCGAATGCCTGCGCGGTGCTTCGCGCGACATGATTTCGGAAGCGCACCGCGTCGGTAAACGCAATGGAGGGCCGGCAGCAGCGCCGGCCCTCCATTTTCTGACGTTCGAAGGTGCGCTTTACAGCGCTCGCATCACCGATTCCATGAGCCGTTCCGGCGCGGTCACGTGCCGAAGGCGCCGAGTCGCCTGCCCGACTTCACGCCATATTTCGACTTGCCGGGACGTCGCCGCCCCCGCGTCGAGCACCGCCTCTTCAGGCAGATCGCCGTCGAGCCACGCCTGCATCACCTCGTTCATTCTCGTTCCCTCGATTGGTACCTCGCGGTCCGAGAGCGGCCGTTCACGATCCGTGGACCGTGGCCGCTCGGGCCCGACGTCGTCGCCGTCCCGCGCGTTCAGGTGAATGTCCATCAGGCGTATTTCTCCTCCAGCAGTACCTGGAGCGCTTCACGCGCGCGGTGTA
>JBKJKH010000553.1:0-2534 GCA_046597595.1 Gemmatimonadaceae bacterium | reverse complement strand
GCCCAGCGCGTTCACGTGCGCCTGCCGCCGCGTGTCTTTGTGCGTGGAGTCGAGCACTCGCTGGGTGACCTCCTGCCCGGCAATCAGCAGGAACGTCCCCGGAGCGCCGTATCGCGCAACCAGCGGCCCGGGATCGGTGATCCGCTCGTGGTCGGTAATGAACAGGAACGCGTATCCGTTGTCGCGATACCATCGTGCGACACTGTCCGGCGGACTGTCGCCATCCGAATTGCTCGTATGCGCGTGCGTGTTCCCGCGATACCACCGCTGGCCCTGCGATTGCGCTGCCGAAGGTATGCTGCCGAGAAGCGCGACACCGAGCAGCGCCGTCGCTGAAACTGTCCGGAGGATGATCACGCTGGAATTGTAAGCGAACGGACACGGGGAGGAGGGTAGTGCAGTCGCACCCCAGACCGCACTATTACGGGCACGTCCTTCCGGCCCCGTTTCTCCCGCCAATGCACATGCTCCGTTCCCTGCTGCTTGTCGCCGTCGCCAGCACCTCCGTGCTCGCGCAGTCCGTCGCACAACGTGATTCGATTCGCGACGACCGCCGCTTCTCCTTTTACGATCGCGGCCCCTATCGCACCGCGGTTCCACGGCCCGAGGCTATCCTCGGCTACAACCTCGGCGACCACAATACGCAGTTCGGGCAGCAGGAAAGGGTCCTGCTGGCTATTGCCGCTGCGGCGCCGGATCGCGTGCGCGTCGAGGAAATCGGCTCGACGAACGAGCGGCGCACCATGCGCCTGTTCATCATCTCGTCTCCCGAAAATCTTCAGCGCCTCGATGCCATTCACGCGGACCTCGACCGCCTTGCGGATCCACGCGGGGCGTCCCAGGCGGAGCTCGATGCGATCACCGAACGCGTCCCTGCCGTCGTCTGGATCAACGAGTCCGTCCACGGGAACGAGGCACCTGGCTTCGAGACCGGCATGCAGACTCTGTATCAGCTCGCCGCCAGTGATGAGCCGGCAACGGTCAGCGCTCTGCGCAACACCATCGTCGTCCTTAACCCGAGCACGAATCCCGACGGCCATGAGCGGTTCGCCGTCTGGTACAACTCGGTGGGCGTGCGCAGCCCTGACCAGGGGTCGCTGGAGAAAAATGAGCCGTGGAGCATTCAGGGTCGCTTCAACCACTACCGGTTCGACATGAACCGCGACGTGATGACCACGACGCAGCGCGAGGTGCGGGCGCTCGTGCGCGGATACCTCCGCTGGCATCCGACGGTCGCAATCGACCAGCACGGCCAGGTCTCCACGTATTTCTTCCCGCCGACGTCTTCGCCGATGAACTCGAACCTTGTCGGCACCGGCTTCGACAAGTGGATGGAGATTTACGGCAAGGCGAACGCAAACTCGTTCGACCGGTACGGCTGGATGTATTACTCGCGCGATGTCTTCGACTTTTACGGCCCCTTCTACTGGGACTCCTGGCCGTCGTTGACCGGCGCGATCGGCATGACGTACGAGAGCGATGGCGGCGGCTGGAAGGGCATTCTGTGGCGCCGTGAAGATGGGACGATCCTCTCGTTCCGCGATGGCATTGCCAAGCACTACGTCACCGCAATGGCCACGATCCAGGCGACCGCCGAGCGTCGGCGCGAGCGTGTGCGCGATTTTCTTGGATTCCGTCAGGGCGCGATCAATGAAGGTCGCACCGGCACCATGAAGCGCGTCGTGTGGTCTCCGGGAAGCGATCCGGCACGTGCTGCCGAACTGGCTGCGACGCTGATTCGTTCGGGCATCGAGGTGCGGCGTGCGAGCGGTGCGTTCTCGTCAGCACGTGCACACGCGTACTACGATGACGCCATCGGTGCGAGGCGTTTCGACCAGGGCGCGTACGTCGTCGACCTCGCGCAACCGCAGGGTCGCCTTGCAAAGGCATTCCTCGAGCCCAACCCGTCGCTCGACACGTCTTTCGCGCGCGCGCAGGTCGAGAAGTTTCGCCGCAACCAGCGGCGCGGTACGAACGCGGAGCGCGAGGGATACGAGTTTTATGATGTGACCGCCTGGTCATTGCCAGTCACCTTCGGTGTTGATGCGTACTGGACCGAAGACGCATCGTCGCTGTCGGGCGACCTGTTGACGCTTCCAGCGGAGAATGCCGGGCGTCCAATGGTCAATGGCGAGTTGTTGCCGGTGGACATCGCCTCGGGGATCGTGGGCGGTACGCGCGCGCAGGCCGCGTATGTCTTCAGCCCCGAGCGCAACGGCGCCTCGCGCCTTGCGTATCACCTGCTCGTGGAGGGCTTCCGGCTTGGCGCGAGCATGCAGCCGGTGGAGGCCGGCGGTCGTCGCTGGCCGCGCGGGACGTACGTCGCCCGCGT
This sequence comes from Gemmatimonadaceae bacterium, assembly GCA_046597595.1. Taxonomy (GTDB): domain Bacteria; phylum Gemmatimonadota; class Gemmatimonadetes; order Gemmatimonadales; family Gemmatimonadaceae; genus JBKJKH01. The sequence continues at coordinate 202 of JBKJKH010000553.1, read as the reverse complement.
CGCGCGCAACGACACCACCCTGCACGCGCGACTCGATGCGCTCGCGCGCGAAAGCGGAGTCGAGGTGCAGGCGGTGAATTCGGCGTTCACCGAAACCGGGCAATTCGGCATCGGGTCCGAGGCCGTCGTAGATCTGCACGAGCCGAAGGTCGCGCTCGTCGGCGGGGAGGGCACCAGCCAGACGGGCTACGGCGCTGCATGG
>JBKJKH010000033.1:0-3510 GCA_046597595.1 Gemmatimonadaceae bacterium | reverse complement strand
CGGGCGCAAGTGTTTGCGCACCTCCAACGGTTGTCGATCGCCTTCTTCGACCGCAATCCAGTGGGCCGGCTCGTCACGCGCGTCACGTCGGACGTTGAATCGCTCAATGAGCTGTTCACCGCGGGCGTGGTCGCGGGACTGGGCGATCTCTTCACGCTCGTGGCGATCGGCGTCCTCCTGCTGGTGACGGATTGGAAGCTCGCACTCGCTGTCTTCGCAGTGATTCCACTCATCTGGCTGACGTCCGCACTGTTCCAGCGTCGGGTGCGCAACGTGTACCGGGAAATTCGCGTGCGACTCGCGCGCATCAACGCATTCCTGCAGGAACGCCTCACCGGAATGAAGGTTGTCCAGCTGTTTGGACGCGAGGGCACGGAACGCGCGCGGTTCCGGGAGTTGAATCGCGCGCATCTCGATGCGCACCTGAAGTCCATCACTGTGTACGCCGTGTATTTCCCTGTCATCGAAGTGCTGACGTCGGTGGCGCTGGCGAGCATTCTCGTTGGGGGCACGGCAGGGGTTCAGGCGGGCACGCTGACCATCGGCACGGTAGCGGCGTTCATCCAGCTCGCGCGCCGTTTCTACCAGCCGCTGCAGGATCTTGCCGACAAGTACAACACGCTTCAGCAGGCGATGGCGAGCTCGGAGCGCATCTTCCAGCTCCTCGACGAACCCGTGCCGGGCGATGCGCGGTCACATGATGCGCGGTCGCATGGAGATCGCGCCGAGGCGGGAGCGAGGGCGCGCGTGTCCGCCACGCCCCGGATGCCCGTCACTGTCACCTTCGAGGATGTCTGGTTTGCCTACGAACTTGCCCACCTCGCGCCAGGTGCACCGGCACCAGAAGCACCAGAGTGGGTATTGCGTGGCGTCAGCTTCAGTGCGCGACCCGGGGAAACGCTGGCGCTCGTCGGGCACACGGGGGCAGGGAAGACGACGATCATCAGCCTGCTGACGCGGTTCTACGATGCGCAGCGGGGCCGCATCCTCATCAACAACGTGGATGTGCGCGACATGTCCGTGTCAGAGGTGCGGGCGCTGATCGCCTATGTGCAGCAGGACATCTTTCTCTTCGCCGGTTCGGTGGCGGACAATATTCGCCTGTCATCCCCGCTGTCGGACGAAGCGGTTGCCCAATCGGCCGCGCGTGTAGGCGCCGATCGATTCATCCGCCACCTGCCAGGTGCCTATGCGTATGAACTGGGCGAGCGCGGCGCGTCGGTAAGTGTCGGTGAACGGCAGCTGCTCGCCTTTGCCAGGGCGATCGCCGCTGATACGGCGGTATTGCTGCTGGACGAGGCCACCAGCGCCGTTGACAGCGAGCGGGAGGCGGAGATTCAGCGTGCCCTCGCGACGCTCATGCAGGGCAGGACCACCATCGCCGTGGCACACCGGCTGAGCACCGTGGTGGACGCGGACGAGATCCTCGTGCTCCACCACGGCGCTGTAGCGGAGCGGGGAACGCACCGCCAGCTATTGGCCGCACATGGGCTGTATGAACACCTTTTTCTCCTGCAAGCCGGGGCGGGAACACATGCACGCGTGACGCTTGCCAGCCCAACGGGCGGGTCGTAGTTTCCCGCACGTCCGGAACCCACCGGGCCGCCGGAGGTCCGCCCTCGCCAAGCCTGCCGCTCGCGCGGTACGTTTCTATTCCATGGCATCAATACAGCTCAACGAGAAGCAGATACCTGTCGGCACCGACGAGGTGAGCATCGGCGGGCATGCAGGGGCCACCATTCCGATTCCGCAGGCAGGCGGCAACGGACCTGCGGCCCTCGTGAAGGCGACACCCGACGGCAAGGCACTCATTCGCCGCGGGGATGGCGGGGTGCTGGTGAAGGTGAATGGCGTTGCGCTCGGTATCGAGCCAACGCCTCTCATCCACGGCGACAAGATCGAGGTTAGTGGCGTCGAGATGCAGTTCGCCGACGAGCAGAAGTCGGGGAGCACGCAGTTTCTCTCCTCCGCCCAGCTTGCCGAGCTCGCCGCCTTGCGCAAGGCGATGAGCGCATCGGGCGCGTCCGGCAAGCGTACGGCGAGCACGGGTGGCCGGCTGGTCTCCCTGGTCGATGGCCGTGAGTATTCCGTTCCCGCGAAGGGAGTCATGTTCGGGCGCGACGCCTCCTGCGATATCGTGATTCCGTCGAACGACGTGTCGCGCAATCACGCGGAAATCCAGGTCGGCCCCGACGGCTACTATGTCATCGACCTGAGTTCGAACGGCGTGTTCGTCAACGGCGCGCGTGTCGAGGGGACGCAGACGCTGGGTCGCGCGGACGTCCTTCGCCTGGGGACAGAGGAGTTCCGCTTTTACGCCGATACGCTCAGCGAGACCCCGGCGAGCGTTCCGGCGGTGGCGGCTTCGGCGGGAGCGGCGTCCCTGCCTCCGGCGGCCGCGACGCCGGCTTCGGACTTCTCCAAGCCCCAGACGCCACCGCCCCCGGCGACGCCCGCCTCAGCACCGGTGCTGGCCATCCTCGAGATCATCAATGAGGGCCCGACCAAGGGCACGAAATTCGAGATTCGTGGGCCGCTGACGAATGTGGGCCGAGGCGCGCACAACGACGTGACCATCGTCGACAGCAGCGTGTCGGATCACCACGCCAAGATCGTCCGACGCGATGGCGAGTGGTTTCTCCAGGATCAAAGCTCGACCAACGGCACCTACATCGCCGGGAAGCGCATCGATGGCGAGGCGAAGCTGGCGGGTGCCCCCGATATACGTTTCGGAAGCATCAAGCTGACCTTCCGTCCCGCATCGACCGCTCCACTGGATGTCGCAGGCACGAAGGTGATCGCAGGAGTGAAGGTGCCCGAGACGTTGCGTCGTGAGACCGCGGAAGCGGCACCTCCACGCCCCGTAGGCGATGCGCCTAAAGGGGGCGTACCGTCAATCGTATGGATCGCAGTGGCGCTGGTAGTTGCCGGTGCCGTGGCGTTCTTCGTCATGAGAGGACGCTAGCCGGTGCACGTTACAGTCGCCGCCCGATCCGACGTCGGTATGATCCGCGCCGGGAACGAGGACAGCTTTTTCGCTGACGCCACGACCACGCGTGGAGTCTTCGTCGTTGCAGACGGCATGGGGGGCATGCGGCGGGTGAAGTCGCCAGCGAGATGGCCGTTCAGATCGTCACCCGCCAACTCAATGGCGTGACCGATGTCGCGTCCCGCGACGCGAACCGGCAGATGGTCACCGCGCTGAAAGAAGCGAATCGCGCGATCTACGAGCGTACGCTCGCCGAGGTAGACAAGCAGGGCATGGGGACGACGACATCCGTGCTCATCCTCGCAGGCAACCGCTATCTCATCGGTCAGGTGGGAGATTCACGCATCTACCTGCTGCGTGACGGAGCGCTCAAGCAGGTCACGAAGGACCATTCCTACGTCCAGGAGCAGGTGGACGCGGGCTACCTGACTCTCGAGCAGGCGCGCTACCACCCGTACAGCAACGTGATCACGCGCTGTGTGGGTGCAAGCGATAACGTCGAGCCGGACACCTACTCGGGT
>JBKJKH010000193.1:0-2800 GCA_046597595.1 Gemmatimonadaceae bacterium | reverse complement strand
GGGAGGATAGATGCTACCGATGCTGTGCGAGGAGCCATCCAAACAACTCGCTGTCGTCGTACGCCTTCTGGGGAGCAACGCTGTGATCGGCGCCTGAATACTCCGTATAGCGCACCGGCGCACCGACTCTCTTGAGGGCAGCCACGAGTTGCCGTGATTCCGTCACCGGCACAGACTTGTCTGCATCCCCATGAAAGATCCAGATGGGAATGTTCTTGAGCCGCTCGGCAAGCAAGGCGAACGGATCCTGAGCTGTGAGAACCGGATTCGCCTGGCGGTCACGGTCGATCTCCGCCGGCGTGTTTGGCGCCGCCGGGACCACGCGTCCAGCGACAATCACGATTGCGGCAAATCGCGACGGCCACTTGTAGGCGATCCGGTAGCTCCCAGAACCACCCATGGAATAGCCATGCAAGTAAACGCGGGCTGGGTCCACGTGCCACTCGGCAATCGCTTGGTCTGCTTCCGCGATCACGAGATCCTGCATCTCGCTGTCTGCCCACCGAGCGCCGAGCTGAGCCTGAGGAAAGACGACAATCGCCGGAAACGGCTGCCGATTCTGCCGTATCCGAATAGCGAAGTCGGTCCCTGTTTGTAGCATCCCGTCGCCACCTTGCCGACCATTACCGTGAAGCGACACGATGACCGGCCACGCCTTCGCCGGCGTGTAGTCAGAGGGCACGTAGACCTGATACCGATATGTCTTGCCATGCAGATCGACCGACCGATCAAGGAATCCTGTCTGGCCTGCAGTCGGTGATGCGACGAGTAATGCGATGGCGATGAGCGAATGGATTCTCATAATGTCGTCGATACTGTTCGTCGTTCTGGGTCGGCCCAACGCCACGGTTCAAATGCAGCCCGCGTTCAATAGAGCGAGCGCAGCGAGCATTCCACTACAGCGGCTGACAGTTGCAACCGCGTGTTGGGCGGCGCCCGGGTCTTGCACCAATGTACATCATGATGTACATTTTGTCGCATGTCAAGACGCTACTCCATCGCCGAGGCCCGGTCGAGCCTGCCCGCCATTGTCGACCAGGCGGAAGCCGGCCTGGAGATCGAATTGACGCGGCGTGGTAAGCCAGTCGCCGTGGTGGTGTCGCTGGGCGAGTTCGCGCGACTGCGCGGCGAGCGGCCGCGCTTCGGAGAGGCGTATCGGCGCTTCCTCAAGGCCCACGTGCTGCGCGACGTGGGAGTTGACGAGGGCTACTTCGAGGCGACTCGCGACCGCGAGGCGGGGCGCACGGTCGCCCTGTGAGTGCGCGATATCTACTGGACACGAGCATCGTCTCTTCCCCGATCTCGAAAGCGCCCAACCCGGAAATCGTGAAGCGATTGGAGTCGATCGGGCACGAAAGCGCGATCGCCGCACCGGTGTGGCACGAGCTTACGTATGGATGTCAGCGACTCCCGCGTGGCAAACGGCGCGACGCGCTCGAACAGTACCTCCAGGATGTGGTGCTGGCGTCGTTCCCCGTGCTGCCGTATGACGAGGCCGCAGCGCGCTGGCACGGCCATGAGCGTGCGCGACTCGAAGGAGTGGGGAAGCCTGCTCCTTATGTGGACGGGCAGATCGCCGCGATCGCGTTCGCCAACAGCCTGATTCTCGTGACCCTCAACGTCAAAGATTTCGCGCGCTTCAGGGACCTCGAGGTAGACAACTGGAGCAAGCGACGCGGCTGACGGTCCGCCTCAGATCTTCACGTCGCGTTGTATTGGGGCAGAAATACCATTGGTCAGCTCGGGATCGGATATGTCACATATCCTTCGCAGGGAGAACCTGCGGTGTCGCGACCCTTTCAGCCTAATCCGCCGAATCAGCGATAAGGAAATCCTTTCCCTGGCGGATCTCCGTATTCAACATCGTCGTCAGGCATCCAGCTCGTCGAGCGACCGCGGCCAATCCTCCTTCAGCAGGCGCGAGAGCGCGCGGTCCGCGAGCAACCGGTCACCGGTCTGGCATCGCGCGCAGTAGTTCGTTTCATTCGTCGCGTACCGAATGCGCTGGACCGGCGCTGCACAGACCGGACACGGCTTCCCGTACCGGCCATGGACGGCCATCGCTTCGTGGAAGGCCGTGACCTCCTCGGGGAACCCGTCGCCAACCTGCGCCAGCAAGCGTGCCGTCCACTCCTCCAGGATGGCAACCGTCGCCTCGTGGAGGCGGATCGCATGCGGTTCGGACAGCTTGCGGCTCTGCGACATTGGTGACAGACGCGCGCGGTGGAGAATCTCATCCGAATACGCGTTGCCGATGCCGCTGAACAGGCGCGGGTCGGTGAGCGTGCGCTTCAGCGTGTGATTTTCGAACCGCAGGCGCTCGATAAACTGCGCCTGCGTCACGCGGAGCGGCTCGATCCCGCCGCGATCGTGCTCGCGCAACGCGATTTCTCCGCGCACGATGTACAGCGAGGCGCGGCGGGTCTTCCCCGCTTCTGTCAGCCAGAGCTTCCCGTGCTCGAACTCGAATACCGCGAGCGCGAGCTTCCCTGGCAGCTTCTTCTCGGGTGGCCTCCATCGCAGCCGCCCCGCAATCATCAGATGAATGACGACGAATACCTCGTCCTCGAACGCGAGTACGATGCGCTTGCCTAACCGGCGCACGTCCACAATGCGCTTCCCGGAAAGGTCCGACGGCGGCGGCTCAACGGAGCGCAGCACGAACGGATTGACGATGCGCAGCGTCCAGAGCGGCCGGTCACCGACGACCGCCTTGATGCGTGCTACATAGACGTCGACGTCCGGCAGCTCAGGCAATCACGCCCCGACCTGCTCCCGCTTTCCGTACTCCTCCCAGAGC
>JBKJKH010000187.1:0-4086 GCA_046597595.1 Gemmatimonadaceae bacterium | reverse complement strand
TTGTCCTGCGGCCGATGCTGGAGGCGTCGCATTCATGAGTTTTCATCCAAACGACGTCCAGCGGAGGTCGCGCGCAGCCTCGATCCTGATCCTGCTCACCTTCGGCGGCCTCGCCAGCGCGTTCTTCCGCACGCAGGTGCTGGAAAACGAGCGGTATGCGATGCAATCCGAGGAGAATCGCCTGCGTGAGGTGCCGCTCCCCGCGCCGCGCGGGACGATCTACGACCGCAGGGGCGAAGTCATCGCCGAGAATCTTCCGGGGTACACGGTGTCGCTGCTCGCGCCGACGGTGGATTCGCTCCGGGCGGCACTCCGAAGGCTGGGCGGTACGATCACCATCACGAACAACGACGTCGAGAAGGCCGTGCGCCGCTTCCGGCAGTCGCCCAATCGCCCGGCCGTGATCCTGAGTGACGCATCGTTCGACGTCGTCAGCGTACTCGAGGAGCATCGGGTGGACTTCCCGGGGTTGATCATCCAGAGCACCCCCAAGCGCTACTATCCGGACCGCGAGGCCGTATCGGCGTTCGTCGGCTACACAGGGGAAATAACGGAAAGCGAGTTGACCACGCGGCTCGCCAAGGGCTACAAGGCCGGCCAGCAGATCGGCCGGGGGGGGCTCGAGAAACAGTACGAGGAGCAGCTTCGCGGGCGTGAAGGCATGCGCTTCGTCGAGGTGGATGCCCGCGGCCGGGTTGTGCGCGACGCGGGTGCGCGCCAGGATCTCCTGCCAGAGGGAGCGCCGGCGCTCAACACCAGCATCGACTTGCCGACGCAGCGCCTGATGATGAGCCTCTTTGGAGACTCGCTGCAAGGCGGCGCGGTGGCGATGGATCCGAAGACCGGCGAAATCATCGCGCTGCACAGTCACCCGGGATACGATCCGAACCGCTTTGTTGGCGGAATTCCCGCGAGCTACTGGAAGCAACTCAACGAGGATCCCCGGCGGCCGCTGTACAACAAGGCGCTCCAGGGACGGTATCCTCCTGCCTCTACGTTCAAGCTCGCGACATCGCTCATCGGCATGCAGAACGGCCAGGTGAAGCTGTCCGACCACATGCCCGTCGCGTGCAGTGGCGGCTTTCAGTACGGGTCGCGCTACTTCCGCTGCTGGGACAAGAAGGGCCACGGCTCGCTCAGTCTCCAGCAGGCAATTGAGAAGTCGTGCGACGTGTTCTTCTACCAGTTGGGGCTCAAGATCGGCCTGTCGCGCCTGCTCGCGGGTGGCGTCAAGCTCAACTTCCGCCAGCGCTCGGGCGTGGACCTGCCTAACGAAATAGCGCCGATCTTCCCTTATGCGGCGGATTACTACAATCGCCGCTATGGACCGCGGGGCTGGACGAATTCCGTCGTGCTCAACCTCTCCATCGGCCAGGGGGAAAATTCGCAGAATGTGCTGCAAATGGCACGCTTCTACAGCGCGCTGGCGACCGATGGCAGGACAGCGCGTCCGCACATCGCGAAGAAGGCTATCGAGCGCGAGGAGATCTTCAAGATCACACCGGAGCAGATGGAAGGCCTACGACTCGCGCTGTCCGGAGTCGTCACCTCGCGCGGGACCGCGGGAAGCGCGGCGATCCAGGGCGTGGTGCTCGCCGGAAAAACGGGAACGGCGCAGCATCATGAAGTGGGGAAGAAGGATCACGCCTGGTTTGTCGGCTTTGCTCCGGCGAACGACCCGAAGATCGTGGTGGCGGTGATGATTGAATACGGCGCCCACGGCTACCTGGCCGCGCGCATCGCCTCGAAGATCATCTCGGCCTATCTCGGCGTCGTGCCCGTGGAGCTCATCCAGACGGAGGGCGATTGAGATCGCGCCAGGTCAGCTGGCGCATCGCGGCGGACTATCCCCTCGTCGTCACCGCGTTCCTTCTCAGCCTTTTCGGGATCGCCATGGTGTATTCGGCGGGCCAGACCGATGTGCCGGTCTCGTTCGTCGCAGGCGCGTACAAGCGTCAGCTCGCATGGTTCGTGATCGCCCTGGTCACGGCGTACGCCTTCACGCGCGGATCCTTGCGGTTGATCGAGTGGATGACGTGGCCGCTGTATACGCTCAGCATCGCACTCCTCGTCCTGACACTTGCGTTTGGCTCGGGAGCGGGGACCGCGGCGAGCGTGAAGGGGTGGCTCACGATCGGCGGGGTGCGCATCGGCCAGCCGGCGGAGATCGCGAAACTCACGGTCGTGCTGGCACTGGGAGCGGTCCTCGCCGGCCGCCGCGAGGCGCCAAGGACGCTCGTCGAGCTCTGGAAGCCCGCGGTCATCGTTGGCCTGCCGTGGTTGCTCATCATGGCGCAGCCCGACCTGGGCACCGGGTTGGTGTTCATCGGGATCTTCTTCGCGATGCTCTTCTGGTCAGGCGTTCCCTGGCCGCTTCTCGTGCTCGTGGCCAGCCCGGCGATCAGCCTGGTGCTCGCCTTCAGCACGAGCATCTGGGGCGCGTGGTTCATCCTGCTGGTGTTCCTCGTGGTGCGGTACAAGCCATATCTCGTTGAGGGCGTGTTCATTGTCTCGGCCAACGTCGTGATGGGCGTGCTCGCGCCGTTGCTCTGGGAGCGTCTCGCTCCCTACCAGCAGCGTCGCCTGCTTGTCTTCCTCGATCCCAGTGTCGATCCGCGCGCGTCCGGCTACCACGTCATCCAGTCCCTCGTCGCCATCGGGTCGGGCGGCTGGTTCGGCAAGGGATGGACGGAGGGCACGCAGAAGCGGCTGGCGTTCCTCCCCGCCCAGCACACGGACTTCATCTTCTCGGTTGTCGGGGAGGAGCTGGGATTCTTCGGTGTGTCGATTGCACTCGCGCTGTTTGTCGCGCTCTTCCTGCGCGTCATCCGCGTTGCCACGCGTGCCGGCGACTCCTACAGCAGCCTGGTGGCATTCGGGCTGGCCTCCAGCTGGTTTGTGCACGTGCTGGTAAACGTCGGCATGACGCTCAACCTCATGCCGATCACCGGCATTCCGCTGCCGTTCTTCAGCTATGGCGGCTCATTCATGCTCGCGAGCTGGATGGCGATCGGGATCCTCGTTCGCATATCGAGTGAAGGACGCGGGCGCACGGATTCATCACGCTGATCGCGTGAATCGCATGCTGTCGCCGAGCGATCCTGCGCCCCCTATCGACGGGGAGTATCCCGGCTCACATTCCCCGCATGGCCTGGTTTCGTAAGGAGAAAAAGCCGCGACAACCGCGGCGCGAGCGTCTCGAGATTCCTCCCGATGCATGGGAGAAATGCGAGGCATGCGGCCACACGGATATCCGCGAGAAGTTCATCCGGAACCTGAATGTCTGCCCGGAATGCGACTACCACCGCAGGATCAGGGCGCCGGAGTATGCAGCCGTGCTGCTGGACGAAGGATCCATCGAAGAGACCGAGGTGGATCTCCGCTCGACTGATCCCCTGGGATTCCCCGAGTATCCGGCGCGACTCAAGAAGGCGAGCGAGAAGGCCGGCGAAAGCGACGCGGTCATGACGTTCAGCGGCAAGATGTTCGAGGCGCCGGTGCACCTCGGCGTCATGGACTTTGCCTTCATGGGCGGTTCGATGGGCTCGGTCGTCGGGGAGAAGCTCGCGCGGCTCGGGCAGCGGTCCCTCGAGCGGAAATATCCGCTCATCGTCATCTCCGCATCCGGCGGCGCGCGCATGCAGGAGGGCGTGCTGTCCCTGATGCAGATGGCAAAGGTGTCGGCGGTGTTGTCGATGCTCGCGGAGCGGCGCATTCCGTATGTGTCGATCCTCACGAATCCCACGACGGGTGGCGTGAGCGCGAGCTATGCGATGCTTGGTGATGCGATCCTCGCGGAACCCGGCGCGGTCATCGGGTTTGCCGGGCCGCGCGTGATCAAGCAGACACTTGGACAGGATCTCCCGGAAGGATTCCAGACCGCGGAGTTCCTGCTCGAGAAGGGGATGCTCGACTCCGTGGTGCACAGGAAGGAGTTGAAGAAGACCGTAGCGCAGTTGATCCGCCACATGAGCGGGCAACCCGCTGCGTCCGGGTGGGAATCGCCGGGCTGAATGTGATGGCGAAGCACGTCGCGGTCCCCGACGCGGCGTACGACGCAGCGATCGCCTATCTCTTCGCACGCAC
>JBKJKH010000186.1:0-3513 GCA_046597595.1 Gemmatimonadaceae bacterium | reverse complement strand
CGCACCCCATGCAGGCCGCCGCGGGCCTCGACGTGAAGTACGGCCTGTCGTCGAACCTCACGCTCGATGCGACCGTGAATCCCGACTTCGGCCAGGTCGAAGCGGATCCCGCCGTCCTTAACCTCAGTGCATTCGAGACATTCTTCGAGGAAAAGCGGCCGTTCTTCCTCGAGGGCACCGGCATCTTCCGTTTTGACATGAGCTGCAACGACGGCGCGTGCCGTGGCCTGTTCTACTCGCGCCGCATCGGTCGCTCGCCACAACTCAGCGGTGACTATGGGGATGCGACGACGCCGGCATTCTCCACGATCCTCGGCGCTGCCAAAGTCACCGGCCGCTTCCGGAACGGACTGTCCGTGGGCGTCCTCGATGCCGTCACCCAGCGGGAAATCGGTACGCTCGATCGCACGGTAGAGCCGTCCACGAACTTCGCCGTCGCCCGCGTGCAGCAGGAATTGCGTGGCGGAAACAGCGGCATCGGCATCATGGGGACGAGCACGAACCGCCAGCTTGACAGCTGGACGCAGAATGCGTTGCGCGACGGCGCGTACACGGGAGGCGCCGACTTCTGGCATCGCTTCGGGAAGAACAACTACCAGCTAGGCGGTTTTTTCGCGAGCAGCCAGGTCACGGGGAGCGCGGCGGCGATTGCGCGGACGCAGCGCAGCAGCGTTCACAACTACCAGCGGCCCGATGTGGACCTCGGGTACGACACGACGCGCACGTCACTGGGCGGGTATTCAGCGAGCCTGGGAGTGAATAAGCGCGCGGGTGGCGTGGTGCGCTTCTATACCGGTTACACGCGCACGTCGCCCGGCTTCGAAATCAACGACGTCGGCTTCCTGCCGCGCGCCGACGAGCAGAGTTACAGCACGTGGGTCGGTATTCAGTCCAACAACGCGACGAAGTATTACCGGCGTGCGGGCCTGAACTTCAACCAGTGGAATGGCTGGACGAGCGGGGGCCTGCCGACCGGGCGCGGCGGCAACGTCAATTTCCACATGCAGCTTCCCAACTTCTACTTCGTCAACGCCGGCTATGGCCTCGGCAACCTTGGTGAGCATTACGATGACCGCGCGGCTCGCGGTGGTCCCGCGCTCCGCCAATCCATGGAGCGCTTCATGTGGGCGGGCATCAGCCAGGATGACAGGAAGAAGGTCGCATTTGGCGCATTCATGTTCCACAATGCGGCTGACGCAGGCCGGTCGTGGACGTGGGACTTCGGGCCACGTGTCCAGGTGCGGCCATCGAGCCGCGTGCAGGGATCGCTCAACTACAGCATCAACAGGCGTGTGCAGGATGCACAGTTCAACGGCAGATTCGGAGACCGTGGCAGCGACACCACGCACTACACTTTCGCGCGCCTTGCCCAGGTAACGCATTCGGCAACGACGCGGCTCGACGTCACGGCGACGCGCACCCTGTCCCTCCAGTTCTATGCACAGCCCTTCGTGACGAAGGGGGACTTTTCCGACTGGCGCGAACTCGCCGCCCCACGTGCCGCTGAGTATTCTGCCCGCTTCCGCCCGTTCTCGCTCGCGGGCGACCCAGGCGACTTCGACTACAAGCAGTTCCGCACCAACACGGTCATCCGTTGGCAGTACAGGCCCGGATCCGCGCTGTTCGTCGTGTGGCAGCAGGGGCGCGAACAGGATGGCCGTGATCCCGGCACCTTCGAGCTCGGTCGGGACTATCGAAATCTCTTCCGCACGTATCCAGACAACACGTTCCTGGTGAAGGCCAGTTACTGGTGGGGCCGCTAGGATGGCGTGAAGTGTGCGACCACTGGTGAGGCTCCCCGCCACATTCGTAGCGGGCGCGCCACTCTCGATATGGAGAACGCACATGCGCATGGGACTCTTGCTCGTTGCTGCCCTGCTCGCGACCGGATGCGTCCGGACGCGCACCGATCCCGTCACCGGCAAGACGGATGTGGACGTTGAAAGCCCGCTCAAGAAAGGCGAAGACTGGAGCGGTGACCTGAAGGGCATGGGCCAGTGGATGGCCCTGTCCGGAGTCGCGCGCGCACGGGTGCTCAGTGGCGAGACAAACGTCACCATCACACTCAGGGGCGCGACGCCTGGCGCGGTGCATCCGTGGCACCTCCACGACGGTGCATGCGGTGCGGGCGGCGGAGTCGTCGGTGCGCCCAGCAGCTACTCCCCGCTCGTGATCGGCAGCGATGGCAGAGCGACTGCGACCGCAAAGATCATGGGCGCCATCAGTGAAGCGAAGCCCTACAGCGTCAACGTGCACAAGTCGTCGAGCGAGATGTCGACGTACGTCGCGTGCGGAAACATCAAGGACTAACCCGCTTCTACGAACGGAAGGACGAACACTCTCCCTCGCCAAGGCCAGGGAGAGTGTTCTGCTATCTGCGCGGTGATCCCCACCCTATCTTCCCCACGTCGCGGCCACCCTCGCCTTCCTCTCCCACCTCATGAACGTCTCCTTCCTCGGTCTCGGGTCGATCGGCACGCCGATGGCCGCCCATCTCTCGGAAGATTTCACCCTCACGGTCTGGAATCGAACGGCCGAGAAGGCGGTGGCGTTCGGGGCGACGCACAAGTGCAAGGTTGCGGCGACGACCGGCGAGGCAGTGAAGCATGCGGATGTCGTCGTTACCTGCCTGCCCAGCTCACGAGAAGTGGAAGCCGTGATGCTGGAGGAGAACGGACCGCTCTCCACCTTCAAGCGCGGCGCGCTGCACATCGATTGCACGTCCGGTGATCCGGCGACATCCCGTCGACTATCGGCATGGCTGGGCGAGCGCGGGGTGGCATTCATGGATGCGCCGGTGAGCGGTGGCGTTGTCGCCGCGGTAAATGGGACGCTGACTGTCATGTGCGGCGGCGACTCCGATACCTTCCAGCGCGCTCACCCGATCCTCGGTTCCTTTGGTGAGAAGATCGTGCTCTGCGGGCCCGTGGGATCAGGTCACGCACTCAAGGCAATCAACAACGCGCTTCTGGCGCTTCATGTGTGGTCCACGGCTGAGGGGTTGGCGACGCTCGCGAAGGCCGGGGTCGCGCCGCAGCTTGCGCTCGACATCATCAATGCATCGAGCGGCCGGTCCAACGCCTCGATGAACCTGTTCCCAGAGCGGGTGATCAACCGGTCATTTCCGCGGACGTTCAAGCTCGCGCTGCTCGAGAAGGATACCCGCATCGCCGCCGAAGTCGCGCGCGAACAAGGTGTACCCGCGCCCCTGATCCAGCAGGTCGCCGAACTGTTTGCCATGGCGCGCAGGTCGTTAGGCGAAGATGCCGATCACGTCGAGGCCGTCAAGATGATCGAGGGATGGGCGGGCATCGAGATCGGGAGTGCGGACCAGTGACCATCGCCGACATTCGCGCGCAGTTCCCCGCGCTCGAGCGGTGTGTCGGCAGCGTGCCAGTCGCGTATTTCGACGGACCGGGCGGGACACAATCGCCGCGGCCGGTAGGGGAGGCCATGCTCAACTACCTCTACCACCACAACGCGAACACGCACTGGAATTATCCGAGCAGTGCG
>JBKJKH010000158.1:0-3899 GCA_046597595.1 Gemmatimonadaceae bacterium | reverse complement strand
GTCGAAAACGACGACATGAGTGTACTCCAATTGCGCGGGGCGATGCGTGCTCGCGACACTCGCCATCGAGCCGCCGCCACCTGTCCACCCTGCGGAATGCAACGGATGGGCCAGTCTTGCCTTCGGATGACTATATGCGCAGGAGCAACAGGAGACCGAACAACACCACGGCTGCCATGACGGTCATGACCTTGAGGCCGGTGTAGAGCCGCCGGAGCGCGGCGTATTTGGCCCGATTGATCCCTGCCAGCACATGGATCTGCCCGCAGAGCTCGGCATTGAGGTTATCAACGCGCAGCGTGCCCCACATTTTCTGATACTCTTCGAACGGCCGGGCAAGAATATCGTGGTAAAAGCGCACGCCCATCGCCGTGTCGGGCTGACAGTCGGCTGGCAACGGACGCGATCCCGCCTTGCCACGAGGGCGAAGCGCTTCGATGGACTGCACAAAGAAATACAGGGCGCTGGCGGCATAGGCGACGAGCGCCGCACCAACCCAGCGTCCCAGTCCTGCGCCAGAGAGCGTACCGGTTGGTGCGCGTGCACTCGCAAGGAAGACACCGGCGTTAATCGCGCCCATGATCATCAGGGCAAAGCGCGCCTTGTGGTCGGCCAGATCGACGAGGTCCTGCTCCGAATCGAAGACGTCGCTGAGCGCCTTGTAGCGCTGCCATGGGTCGAGTGGCTGATTCACCGAATCGAACGCGCGCCGCTCCTTTCGGCGGCGTTTTTGATCCGCATCGTTGTCGTCTTCCTCATGGAGGGCCGTCGGAACAGGCGGCATGCCCATGGGGGGCGTAAACAAACGAGGGTCGAGCGACGTGTTGGTCGTGTCCATCCGTTCGGGAAGCGAGGCGCACACCGGACGCGTCGCTGGGGAGCGGGCGCCAGGGCGAGCGTACTGATGAGGACGCACGGCACCTGCCGTTGGGCACGTCTCGGCCACTAGCGTCCGGACGCCGGGCGACGCAGGTTCAGTTATCCCCGGCCGTTGCCGGGCGATGCGCCCGCGGCGCGGCTGCACCGACCCTTCTTCGAGGTGGTGCTGATGCTTCAGGGAGACCGGCTGGACCAGATGCGAGACCTTGCCTGGCGGGAGCTGGAACTCGCGGAGGACGAGGAGGTCCTGAGCCAGCAGGCGGGGGACGCGCCGCGGCCAGTAGAGGTGGTGCGTGAGCGCCGCTTGAACGGAACGCCTTTGCGCGCGATCACGGCGGAGCACGAAATCCCTCCGTCCTGAAGAGCCTCAAGTTGCGCTGGTGCTTCGGTCATTTCTGGCGCTGCGTTTCCTCGGTCCCCCACCTGAGCGAGGCCACATTGCGCTGGCGCGGCCAGATCTCTGCAACCGTATTGCCGTCGTACAGCCGCCCATTCTTCATGACGTAGCGGATCGTGTTCGTGTTCCTGATGTCCTCGAGCGGGTTGGCGTCGAGCACCTGAAGGTCGGCGAGCTTCCCGACTTCGATCGAGCCGAGCTCCCTGCCCATCCCGATCGCCTCGGCGCCGAAGATTGTCGCCACGCGCAGTACGTCATGACGCGGCATGCCGCCCGAGGCGATGGTCCATATCTCCCAGTGCGCGGCGAGTCCCTGTAACTGGCCGTGGCTGCCAAGTCCCACGCGTCCGCCTGCGGCGACGATCTTCGCGGCTTGCGCCGCAAACAACGCAAATGAGTACGCGGACGGCGCCCACCAGCCAGGCCGGCGCAGCGTTTTCTCTTCCACCACGTTCCGCGGCATGAAACGATTGAGCTTGGGATCGTTCACGACGTCGGTGTTCTCGTACCAGTAGTTCTCCGCCCACGGGCCACCGTACTGCACGAGTAGCGTCGGCGTCCACGTGGTGCCACTCTGCGCGAACAGTTGAACGGCGTCGTTGTACATCGGCGCGATTGGCAGCGTGTGCTCGATGCCCGAATAGCCGTCCATCGCCTCCGTCATATTCTTCCTGAAGTCGAGCCCGCCCTCGAGCGTCGGCATCAGGCCCTGCTCGCGCGCCGCCATGATCACCCACTGCCGAGTCTTGCGGTCGCCGGCCATGTACTGCTTGATCGTGTTCGTCCGGTAGAACTCCGAATAGCGGCGCAGCACATCGCGCGCGTCGTCGAGGCTCTTGATGCTGTCGCGCGCGAACACGCCGGGACCCGTGGCGAGGATGCGCGGTCCGATCAAATCGCCCGTTTCCACCAGGTCACCATACGAGAGGACATCGGTGGTGGACGTTTGTGGATCGCGCGTCGTGGTCACGCCGTACGCCAGGTTGATGAGATATTCCCACGGCTGCGAGCGGTGCACGCCGAACGCCGGCCACATGTGCGCGTGCACGTCCACGTAGCCCGGAAGGATCGTCTTTCCGGCGACGTCGATCACCCGGGCACCTTCCGGAATTGTGACTGCTCCCGTGGCACCGACCGCCGCGATGCGGTGGTTGCGCACGACGATGTCGCCACTGGGAATCACCTCGCTGCCCTTCATTGAGATAATCCGGGCGCCACGCAGCACGACGGTACCGCTCGGCGCATCCCTGGCGACCCGAATCGTGACGTCGACCCGCGTCGGCTCGTACACAGCGCGCGACGCGCCCGGCGTTGCAGCGGTGCGAGCCGCATTCGGCGTGCTGTCCGCTGGACCTCCCGCTCCATCACGCGCGCCTCCAACTGCCCGAACAGAATCGGCGCGCACTGTCGAATCGCGCACAAGCGAGTCGGCGCGCACCAGATCGTAGGAGAAAAACGAGTGGCCCAGCGAGTACACCACGCGCGTGCCGTCGTACGACCACTGCGCAAAATCGCCGCCCACGCGCGTCAGCCGCCGCACCGGCACCGCCGAGCGCGACGGATTCGTGATCGAGATCATCGGTGGTGTGGCGCCGATGAGTGGGACCGACGAGATGACGTAGATGTTTGTGCCGGCCTGCACGAGCGCACGCTCTCCGTCGGGCGAGAGGAGCACTTCGTCGGCGCCGCCACCGGAACCGCCGCCGCCACCCGCCGGCGCGGCGCTGCCGATGCGAAGATGGGACTGCCGGTCGGTGCCGTCATAGCGCATCGAGACGAGCCCGTCGGCGGGCTCGAACAGATAGATGCGTGCGCTGTCGGGTCCAAAGTGGGGCTGCCCATAGCGGGTAACGGGCGTGATCGCAGTGGCCGCACCCCCGCTCGAGGGAAGCCACACGAGCTCGACCCCGGCAGCTTCCGCGCTGTTCCCGCCCAGCTCGTCGCGATCGCGGCGCTGTTCGCGCGGGCCGCGCGCGACCACGAGGCGCCGCCCGTCACGCGAGTACGTGAGCTTGTCGTAGAAGCTCGGTTGCGTGCTCAACCGCTCCGGCCTCGCGCCGCCGTCCGCGCGCACACGATAGATGTCGCCCCCTGTCTGTTCAGTCCACGTGACGTATGCGACGTACCGGCTGTCTGGCGACCACGCCGGCGAGAACTCGCCCGCGCCAGTGGTCGTCGTCAGGCGCCGAGGCGAGCAGACAGGCACCGTGCTCGGCATCGTGCCCGGCGCCGCCCTCGGCGTCGAGCAGGATCCGAGATCGAGCACCCAGAGCTTATCGAGCGCCGTGAAGGCGAGACGCTTTCCGTCGGGTGACGGTGCGGCGTTTCGAATCTGCCGCACGACGAGCGTGGAATCGTCGTAGGGAAACTCCAACTTGATCGCCCCGGCGATCATCTGATCGACGTCGGCGCTGAAAGGAATCATCGTCTGCGTGCCGTCCGGCACGCTGATGCGCCAGATCTTCCCGTGATGCGCAATGATGATCGCCTTGCTGTCCGGCGTGAACGCGAAGGGCGGCAACAGATCTCGACTGTAGCGCGATTCCTGATCGTCGCGCTGCACGTCCGGTGCGAGCCAGCGTTCGTCGCCCGTGGCGAGGTCACGCAGCCGAAGCGCGGTGAG
>JBKJKH010000086.1:0-5239 GCA_046597595.1 Gemmatimonadaceae bacterium | reverse complement strand
GTCCACCGCGCGCACCGTTGTCACCTTCACCGAGCGGGCCTGCCCTCCCGAGGACAGCACACGCAACTCGACGACGTCGCCCGACTTGAGCTTGCGCAGCTCACGTGAGAAGCGGCTAGCCCTGGCGCTCGAGACGTAGCGGTCACCCGCATCCTCCCGCGCAACGCGCACGTCGACGCCGTTGATCGCAGCAATGCGGTCGCCCTCGATGATCCCAGCCTTTTCAGCGGGGCCGTCCATCGTCACACGCATGACGAACAGGCCGAGGGTATCGCGCCGTGTGCCGGTGCCCTGCACGGTGAGTCCGACTACTGCACGATCATCTGTATCCATGCGGGAGCGGCGCATGAATGTGTCCGGCTCTGGCACTTCGCCCGTTTTTACCTTGAGGTCGCGGAAGCGGCCGCCTCCCCACACGGTGAGCGTCACGTCGGCGCCCGGCTTGACGCGCTGGAGCTCGCGAACGAGGCGGCGCGACATCAGTCCCGGAATCTCTGGATCCTCTGCGTCCACGCGCGAGGAGCGCAGGCTCGTCGAGTTGATCGCTGCGATGCGGTTCCCTTCCTCCAGGCCGGCTTTCTCGGCCGGTCCGCCGGCGGTGATCGCCGTGATCAGCAGGCCAAGCGTGTCACGCACACCACTCATGCCCGTCGAGATGCCGAGGAAGGCGCGATCGCGATCGTCCTCGGTGCTGTAGCGGTAGACGAGAGGACGGCGGGCGGACGGACGCTCCGCATCCGCGCGGTCCTGTTCAGTGCGGGTGCGCCCCTGCGCCGGCAATACACCGGCCAGTGCGACGAGCGCGAGGGATGCACCCAGAAACTTGCTGGTTCTCATTGAATCTCCTTCTCGTCAGGGTCTACCGGTCTGACACGGGCAGGACGGCATTAGTTGCCATGGCGGGGAAGACGACGAGTGACTGACACGAGTGACTGCCACGAGTGACTGACGAGTGAGCGTCATTCCTAGACCACGATATTCAGCAGCCTTCCGGGGACATAGACGATCTTCGTTGGCGTCCTGGTGACGAACTTCGCCACTGTGGGATCGGCCAGCGCCGCCGCGTACACAGTCTCCTGATCGGCGGCCTTGAGGACCTTCACGCGACCGCGAAGCTTGCCATTGACCTGGACCACGAGGTCGACAGCGTCTTCGACCAGCAGCGAGGCATCCCACGTCGGCCAGCCCGCATCGAAGATCGTCCGACCGGTGTGGCCGAACCGCTCCCACAATTCTTCTGCGATGTGTGGCGCGAAGGGCGCCACGAGCTGGATGACGGGCTCCACTTCCGCGCGATGCGGTCGGCGTTCGCCGGTGCGCAGCACATTCATGTACTCCATCATCGCGGCGATTGCCGTGTTGTAGCTGAGCCGCGGCAGGTCTTCGCTCACCTTCCGGATGGTGTGATGCAGCTTGCGCATCACCAGGGGGTCGGGTTCGCGACCGTCATTCGTCAGCGCTTCATCGGCGGACGCCCAGAGGCGATCGAGGAAGCGCTTCACACCGGAGATGCTCTGGTCGCGGAAATCGCCGCCCTCTTCATACGGGCCGAGGAACATCAGGTACGTCCGGAAGGTGTCTGCGCCCCACTCCGCGATGTACTGGTCGGGCACGACGACGTTGCCGCGACTCTTGGACATCTTGGCCCCCTCGCGCACGATGTGCCCGTGCGCGCGGAAACGCGTGAATGGCTCCTCGAAATCGATGTGGCCCGCATCCTTCAACACCATGGTCACGAAGCGGGCGTAGAGCAGGTGCAGGAGCGCGTGTTCGTTGCCGCCGATGTACGAGTTCACGGGCAACCACTGGCGTGTGCGCGTCGCATCGAAGGCCACGTCCGCAGAGTCCGTGCTGGGATAGCGCAGGAAGTACCACGCGCTATCGAGAAACACGTCGGAGACATCGGTCTCGCGCCGCGCGTCCTCCCCGCATTCCGGGCAGGCCACGCGATACCACGACTCGTCTCGCGCGAGCGGCGAGATTCCCGAGTCGTCGGGCTTGAAATCGTCGAGCTGCGGAAGCAGCACAGGGAGGTCCTGCTCGGGGACGGCCTGCATGCCGCAGCAGTCGCAATAGATCACCGGAATTGGCGGGCCCCAGTAGCGCTGGCGGGAAATGCACCAGTCGTGCAGGCGGTACTGCACGATGCGCTTCGCGACGCGGATCTCCTCGAGCCATTCCGTGACCGCGCGCTTCCCTTCGCCCACGGCCAGGCCGTCGAACGTCCCGGAGGCGACGAGATGGCCAGACTGATTGTCGAGATACGCTTCGCCTAACGGTGTTGTGGCATCCTCGCCTGCGCCTGCGACCACGCGCACAATCGGCAGGGCGTACCGCTTCGCGAAGTCGAAATCGCGCGCGTCGTGGCCGGGGACGGCCATGATGGCGCCCGTCCCGTATTCCATGAGCACATAGTCCGCGACCCAGACCGGGATCCGCGTGCGCGTCGCCGGATTGAGCGCGTACGAGCCGGTAAAGGCACCGGTCTTTTCCTTGTCCGTCGTCTTGCGCGCGACGAGGTCCTGCTTCGCGGTCCGCTCCCGGTAGTCCGTCATCGCCGCGCTGAAGGGCGCGGTCGTGAGCTGCTCCACAAGCGGATGTTCCGGCGCCAGCACGAGGTACGTCGCGCCGAAGATCGTATCGGGACGCGTCGTGAATACGGGAATTTCGTGCGTGTCGACCGAAAACACGATCTCGGCGCCCTCGCTCCGGCCGATCCAGTTCCGCTGCGCGGTCTTGGTGCTCTCCGACCAATCGAGCGTGTCGAGATTCTTCAGCAGTCGCTCCGCATATGCAGTGATGCGGAAAAACCACTGTTCGAGAAAGCGTTGCTCCACCTGCGTGCCGCACCGCTCGCAGGCACCGTCGATCACCTGCTCGTTGGCGAGGACGGTCTTGTCCATCGGACACCAGTTGACCGCGGCCTTTTTTCGGTAGGCCAACCCCCGGTCGAGCAACTGGAGGAAAATCCACTGCGTCCACCGGTAATATTCCGGCGATGTTGTGTCCACGGTGCGACGCCAGTCGATCATCAGGCCGGCGCTCTGCATCTGGCGCGTGAAGTTGGCGATATTGCGAGGAATCAACTCGGAGGGGTGCACGCCGACCTTCAGCGCATAGTTTTCCGAGTGAATGCCAAACGCATCGAATCCCATGGGCTCCAGCACCGTGTGTCCCTGGAGGCGCTGGAATCGTCCGTAGATGTCGTTGCCCGTGAATGCAAACAGGTTTCCGACGTGCAATCCTTCTGCGGACGGGTACGGGAACATCATGAGCGCGTAAAAGCGCTTTGCACCGTCAAGATCGGTGTGATTGGTCCCTCGCTCGCGCCAGCGTGCCTGCCATTTGCGTTCGATGGCGGCCGGGTCATAGCCGGCGTATTCGCCGGCAGCGGAGTGAGGCGTGGGAATCGCGGTCATTGAAATCGGGGACGACGACACCCGCCGATCGGCGCCGGGAATGGCGACGCGCGGCGAGCGAATACAAACGATCCAAGTGATTGCCTTCATGCAATCTAGCGTTAGCCGGAGCCTCCTGCCATGACTGCTCCACACCTCTCGACCTCCGCCGATTCGGCGGACTCCGTTCGCCATCAACACCGGCGGATCATCTCCATGGGCGCGGCTGCGGGGCTTCTCCTGACCCTCGGCCTGCTCTGGATCGGCAACGTGATTCTCTCCGATCACTCCGACTCCGAGGCGACTACGCGCCTATCGGATGCCGCGGAGCGGACGGGGATGTTGCTCGATGTGATGATGGCGGAACGCGAGCGCCAACTCCTGCTGCTCGCCTCCACGCCAAGCGTGGTGGATGCAGCACGGTCGGCCAGCATACGGGCAGCGAATGAAGGCCTGGTGAACAGGTCAATCGACGAGAACGAGCGCGCCTTTGGCGAGCGGCGGTCGATGGAAGCGGATGCCCGAGTGCGCGACTTCCTTCGCCAGCAACTGCCCAACCTCGGCGTGGCGGAAATTATCCTCACGGAGTTGCACGGTTTCAACGCCGTGACGACACAGAAGACGTCAGATTTCGTGCAGAGCGACGAAGCCTGGTGGAAGACGGCTGCGGCGCGTGGCGTTGCGCCACCGACGGCTGCGTACGATGAGAGTGCGCAACAGGCGGTTGTTTCGCTGGCTGGTGCAGTGCGCGCGAACCCGGGTGACTCGATCGCCGGCGTCATCAAGCTCGCGTTCGGCCTTCGCGACTTCGACGCCGCGCTCGATCGCACCAGCGTCAGGACTGGAATTCAAGTGGACCTTCTCGACGAGGCCGGGCGCGTCATCGCCGGCTCGAGTTCGGGCACACGCTTAGCCGCACTGCCAGGCCTCGCAAGCGAAGCACTGGCGACCGCAGACCTGGAGGCGTTTTCGTATGGCGTGGGGCCGAATCGCCATCGCATCGCGGTGCGGCCGGTCGCCGGAGGACGATGGCGTATTGCGGCGCACATCCCCGAGGCGACAATTGCGAGCGATGCCCGCGCGGAGCGTCTCCTCCTCGACCTCGGCATCGTGGCGCTTGGTGCCTTGATGCTTGGCGCGTTGTGGTTCCTCGGCCGAGTACTCTCGCATCGTATCGTGTCGCCTGCAGAGCGGTTGGTGGCCGCCGCTGGAGCAGTCGCGTCGGGCGACCTCCGGGATCGCGGCACTCACGACAGCGACACTGAAGGCCAGCTCGACTGGGCGACCCGCGAGATGCTGGGCCGCCTGCGCCAACTTGCTGCCTCGATGCGACAGGCGGCGCACGAGACAGGTGCACAGTCCACGGAAATATCGGCCAGCGCCGAGGAGATGGCGGCGAGCGCGCAGCACGTGGCGGAGACGTCGAACGACCTGAGCCAGCAGTCCACGGAGATGGCCCAGACCATCCAGGAGCTCGCGTTCGATGCGCAGCGATTGGCGACGATCTCGAGCGATCTCGCCGGCGGGGCGCGAGAAGGCGTCCGCCGGAATGCGCAGTTGCGCAACCTGGCGCGTGAAAATCGCGACCGGCTGCACGCGGGTGCGGCTGCCCTCGAGATGCTGGCGGTGGATGTCGGGACCAGCGCGCAGGCGGTGGATGCGCTGGTTGTGGCGTCGGCGCAGGTGCGGGACTTCGTCACCCTCGTCCGGAAGATGGCGAGGCAATCCAAGTTGCTGGCCTTGAACGCGGCGATGGAAGCCGCCCGGGCGGGCGAGCAGGGACAGGGCTTCGCGGTGGTCGCGAGCGAGGTCCGCCGCCTCGCGGCGATGTCGGCGGAATC
>JBKJKH010000082.1:0-2813 GCA_046597595.1 Gemmatimonadaceae bacterium | reverse complement strand
ATACGACGCTTCTGCACTGCGAGCAGATCGTCGAGCAGCGTCTCGACACGATTCTGCTGCGCGGAATCACCCATGCGCAGCTGAAGGCGCAGGTCACGCCGCGTCTCGTTTTCCTGTCGCATCAGGTCGCGTTGCGGCGCTTCGAACTTTTGCAGCGTCGCCTGGAGCCGGCGCAGGTGCGCCTCATCGAGTTCGAGCTCGCGCTGCACGACCTGCGCGAAACGCTGGCGAAATTCACGCTCTACGCCCTGTCGGCGAGGATCGTCCTGCCCATCACGTCCCTGCCCATCACGTCCCGGACCGCGCCCACCCGGTCGCCCGCCCTGCCCGTGCACGGACGTTCCAACGAGCAGGAGGCCAGCCGCAACTGCAAATACAACGCGCCGCTGCATCACAAGTCTCCTGCCCTGGTGGACCCCGGCAGCCCGCGCACGACTTCCTCGGAGTTCTCGGACGGCTCGGCGCTGAGGGCATCGATCTCATCGAGCAAGCCTCGCAGTTCTTTGTCGCTCAGATCTGTTGCGATGCTGGTGGCCAGCTCTGGAGCCGGCCGCGACATGGGCGACTTCACTGATTCCACCCTCGCAACCATCCCACGCGTCGGGCTCAGCGCCGGCGCGGTGACCACGGCCGAGGGCTCGACCGCGACACGATTGCTCCGGGCGATGAACACGGAGCTCGCGCCCACGATGAAGAGCAGGCTGGCGGCTATCCGCAGCCATGGTTGCCGGAGTACTGGACGACGCTGCACGATGTGCGGGGCCGTCAACACCATCCGGGGGCGCACGGCGGGCGACGGCGGCAACGCGGCCACGATCGCCGCCACGTTCACGGGCGGCTGCGCGGAAAGCGCGACACCGAGGCGGCGCAGCAGCGCCCATTCCTCACTGCACAACCCGCAGTCAGCGATGTGCGTCTCGACACGCCGCAGCGCTTCTGCGCTCAGCGTGCCGTGCGCATAGTCAGGCAGGAGATCCCGGATCTCCGCATTCTCGCAATCAGTCACCGATAGTCTCCTTCACGGTCCGCATGGCGTTGTGATAATGCACGCGCGCCGCACCTTCCGTAGTGCCGACCACGTCGGCAATCTCCTTGTACGACAACCCCTCTACCACCCTCAACGTGAACACTTCGCGCTGTGTCGGCGACAGCTTGCCGACCACCGCCTGTAACCGTCCCGCCGTCTCGTCTGCGACCATTCCATCCAGTGCATCAAAGCCCGTCACTGCGTCATCCTCTTCGACCCCGACCTCGGCCGGCCGCCTGCGGATCGAGCGCCGTTCGTCAAGCACCAGCCGCCTGCCGATGGTAAAGAGCCAGGTGCGAAACGAGCTATCGGCCCGAAACGTCTCCAGCGCGCCAAAGGCCTTTACAAAAGTGTCCTGGCCGAGCTCCTCGGCGTTCTCGCGAGCGCCAAGGCTCCGCAGGAAGCGGACGAGCGCGGACGCGTGCCGTTCGACCAGCAGCGTCGCCGCCCCCTGGTCTCCCCCGGACAGCCACCCCTCGATGAGGGCGTCGTCGGTCGGCTCACGTTCCTCCT
The DNA here is from genome assembly GCA_046597595.1 of Gemmatimonadaceae bacterium. Taxonomy (GTDB): domain Bacteria; phylum Gemmatimonadota; class Gemmatimonadetes; order Gemmatimonadales; family Gemmatimonadaceae; genus JBKJKH01. Next base: position 1,273 of record JBKJKH010000082.1, on the reverse strand, counting down.
CTGCGTTGGCCATTCGACTCGTTCAGGCAGACGCCTTGCGACGCATGATGTTAAGGTCCCAGCGAATGCGCCGGACTGGGCCATTTGGCGCCGAGACCGGTTCGCCCGCGAACAATACTGGAGCAACCGCGCGAGCGGCCACCCTATGCCTGTCGCATGCCTGAGCTGATTGCCCACCGCGGGGCGTCGCGGCAGCGGCGCGAGAATACCCTGCATGCCTTCGCACTGGCGCTGGAACTAGGCGCCGATGCGATCGAACTGGATGTACACGCGACGGCGGATGGGGTCGTGGTCGTGCACCACGATCCGGATGTGATCGCGGGAGAACGACGCATCCCGATTGCGGCAACGGTGTGGGCCCCGCTGAAAGACCTCCCGTTGCCCGGTGGCGAGCGAATGCCTACGCTGATGGATGTCCTCGCGCTGGTCGGTGACCGCGCCACGATCTACGTCGAGATCAAGGGCGTCGGAATCGAGGCCGGGGTCGCCGGCGTGCTGAAGCACAGTCGGTCGCGCTGCGCCGTGCACGCGTTCGATCATCGCGCCGCCCAACGCCATCGCGAGCTTGCGCCGCACATCCCGGTGGGAGTGTTGTCGGCGAGCTATCCCGTCGATCCTATCGCTCCCGTGCGTGCGGCAGGAGCGCAGGCCCTGTGGCAGGAGTGGCACCTCATCGACGAGTCCCTCGTTTCGCGTGCGCACGATGCGGGGATACGGGTGATCGCATGGACCGTAAATGATCTCCTCGAGGCGCGTCGGCTGATCAGGCTTGGTGTTGACGCCCTCTGTGGCGATGATGTTGAAATGCTCCGTGACGCGTTGCGCTATCGCGCTGGAACGGCGGCGGAGTAGGTTCCTTTTCTCTTCAATGAGGATTACGACAGCAATGCAAATTCTGCGGATTCCGCTCTCGCGGATCGCGCTCCTCGCCGCCATTGCGGCTGGGGTTGGATGCTCTGCGCAGCCGCCCTCGTCTGCTCCCTCGCCCGCACCCGGTGGGGCGGCGAATTCCAGTGCGTCGTCGTCCGCGGCAGACTCAGCGGCGAGGGCGAACCGGCTGGGCGGACTCTCGATCCCGAACGACAATCCGTTCCCGAGCACGTACCGGCCGGCACCTTCACGCCCGACGGCGATCCGCAACGTCATCATTCTTACGGCGGCGGGTCCGGCCATCCGCAACGGCATCGTCCTGATTCGCGACGGCAAGATTGCCGAGGTCGGACAGACGGTTGCGATCCCGGCAGACGCGGTCGTGATCGACGGTGGAGGCACG
>JBKJKH010000584.1:0-3836 GCA_046597595.1 Gemmatimonadaceae bacterium | reverse complement strand
CCCGCCCCATTGCAGCAGTCAAGCACCACGCGGAAGCGCCTGGACCTGATACCCTCGACATCGAGGAACGGCAATTTCATGATCGCCGCGAGATGCCGCTCGACAGCCTCGGTATCGACGACGACGTCGCCGAGCTTGTCCCAGCTCGCTCGCGGAATCGCAGATTCCACCACCTCGCGCATCGCCGCGCCCTCAGCGGCGTCGAGGAACAGGCCGGTGGGGGCAATAAACTTGAGGGCGTTCCATTCGATGGGATTGTGGCTGGCGGAGAGCATCAACCCCCCCGCCGCGTGGTGGTGCTCGACGGTCAGCTGGCAGGTGGGCGTCGTCGTAAGCCCGATGTCGATGACGCGACATCCGACGCTCTGAAGCGCTGCAGTCGCGGCACGCTGGAACATCGGGCCCGACACGCGGCTGTCGCGGCCGAGCACGATGTCGCGCGACTTTCCCTGTCCTGACGCCCAGGCTCCGAATCCCGCAGCAAACTTCGTCACGATCTCGGGAGTCAGCGCTTCACCGACCCTGCCGCGCACGCCCGACACACTGACCATCAACCCTTCGTACTCCATTCCGTCTCCGCTCGAGTCCGGGGAAAGCTAGGCGAGGCAATCCAGCGATCAAAGCGCGCCAGTGTGTGGCACGTTCGGCGTGGCGCGAGGGCACGTCTCCCTGTCAGCTTTGCGTCGCCCCATCACGCCATTCCTCCTCCACGTGTCAGACCCGCTCTCACTCCTGCCGTTCGCTCTCGCTGCGCGAGGGGGGCGCATTGACGAGATGCCCGTCGATCAGTCTGTCGCGGCGGGCATCACGCTGCTGCGCCGCTCCGCACCCCTTGTCCGAGCCCTCGCCGGTCGTCGCGCAGCGATCCTGATGCCGACGTCGCCGGCCTTCGTCACCGCACTCGCGGCAAGCGATGGACGCTCAGCCGTGCTCGTGAATCCACTGGCCGCGCCCCGGGAGATCGTGCACCAACTCGCTGACGCCAACGTGGGCGCGGTGTTTACCCTTGCATCGCTCGCCACGCGTCTTCCCCCGGACATTCCCCGCGTGTTGCTCGACGACGCGCCACGCTCCGCACTGGTCCGCATCGGCGGCGAGTCGCGCACGATCGATCTCGGCGAGCACTTCGGCCTCGATCTCGAGGGAGCGGAGGCCGCGGAAGGCGCGGACGAGGAAGCAGCGATCGTGTACACCTCCGCCATGCACGGAACCCCTCAGGGCACAACTCTTACGCACAGGAATCTGCTCGGCCACGCACGCGCGGTGGTCGATGTCGCCGCATTCACGCGCGACGATGTCACCCTGACGACGCTGCCGTACTCGCACCCGTTCGGGCTCGTCGTGACGGGGGCCGCGCCACTCCTCGGCGGAGGACGCGTCGTGACGATGCCGAGGTTCAGTGCGGTGCAGGCGGTCGACCTGCTCGAACAGGGTGGGATCACGTGCATCGCAGGAAGTCCTGCGGTATTCCTGGCGATACTCGAGCTCCTCACCAAACGCCCGCAGCCGCTACGCGCGGCCAGGTTGCGCCTCTCGATCTGCGGTGGTTCAGTGCTGGGGAGCGATACCCAGGACCGCTGGGCCGAGCTGACGGGCGTCGAGCTCCGGCAGGGATACGGACTCACGGAGACGGGCCCGTTTGCCTTTTCAACGGCGTGAGCGAGCCGATGTTCAGCGATTCACGTTCATGACCGCATTTCCGCCACTGTCGGTCGTCTTGAACACGGGTAGCTCCTCCGTGACCTGCGGCGGCTGGAGTACGATGCGTCCCGTGTTCACTGCGGCCATGAACCCGGCCACCACGGCGGGATCGAACTGCGAGCCGCTGCACCGCTGGATTTCGGCCATCGCGTCTTCGATCGTCATGCGCGTGCCGCTGCGGTAGGGGCGCACGGTAGTCATCGCGTCGAATGCGTCGGCAACGGCTGCGATACGCGCCTCAATCGGAATGCGCTCGCCCGCCAACGCATCCGGGATGCCCCGGCCATCATACCGCTCGTGGTGCGAGCGCACGATGTTGAGTGCCAGTGGTGCGTCGCCCAACAGGGGTGAGAGGATCCGCCACCCGACAACCGGGTGCGTCATGATATGCTCGTACTCTTCTTCGGTCAGTTTGCCGGGCTTGTTCAACACCGCCTCGCGCACGCCGATCTTGCCAATGTCGTGCACATGCCCGCCAAGCTCGATCTGGCGCACGGTTTCGTCATCCAGTTCCAGCGCGCTCGCAATGGCGGTGGAGTACTGGCTGACGCGGATGGAGTGGCCGCGCGTGTAACGGTCCTTGACTTCGAGCGCCTCTGCCAGCGACTGCACGCTTGCGAGGAACAGCTCTTCGAGGCGCCGCGCCTGCTCCCGCACCCGGTCTTCCAGCCGCTCGTGATAGTCGCGGTTGTCGATGATGAGGCGGCGCTTCTCCAGCGCCTGCGCGACGCGCGCGCGCACTTCCTCGAGGTGAAAGGGCTTCGTCAGGTAATCCATCGCGCCGATCGCGAGGCAGCTTACCGCGACCTCGACATCCGACACGGCAGTGATCAGGATGACGGCCGTATCGGGATACCGCGCGCGGACCTCGCGCAGCAACTCGATGCCGTCCATCCGCGGCATGCGGAGATCCGTGAGCAGCATGGTGACCGGGCCGCGGCTGAGTACCTCGAGGGCCTCAACGCCATTCCCTGCCTGCTCACACGCAAAGCCGTCCGCCTCCATGAGGCGGACAAGCACCTGCCGAAGGCGTGGCTCGTCATCGACCACGAGGCAGCGCGCAGGACCCTGATTATCTTGCAGACCCATCATCCTCACTTTCGGGAAACCCCATGACGCGCGTTCAGGATCACGATCTCGAGCCGGGCTTTGCCACCCGGGCGATCCACGCCGGGCAGCAGCCGGATCACCTCAGCGGCGCGATCATGACTCCGGTCTACTTCACCTCTACATACGTGCAGGAGGGCCTCGGGGTAAACAAGGGATACGAGTACGCCCGGGGCAAAAACCCGACGCGGGAAGCGCTCGAGCGTAACGTCGCCGCCCTTGAAGGCGCCCGCCATGGGTTCGCGTTTTCCAGCGGAATGGGATGTCTCGACTCGATCATGAAGCTCTTCAAGGCGGGCGACCACATCGTCTGCGGCGAAAACGCGTACGGCGGCACATTCCGGCTGTTCGACAAGATTCTCCGCAACATGGGCTTCCAGTTCACCTTCGTGGACACGCGGGATCCCCAGCGCGTCGCTGACGCGGCGGTCGCCGGCACGGTCGCCCTGATTGTCGAGACCCCCACGAATCCGCTCATGCGGCTCACCGACCTCGCCGCGATGTCCGCGATCGCCAAAAAAACGGGCGCGCTCCTTGTCGTCGACAACACCTTCGCGTCGCCGTTCTATCAGCGCCCCTTCGAGTACGGCGCGGATATCGTCTATCACTCCACGACAAAGTATCTCAACGGGCACAGCGACATGATTGGCGGCATGTGCCTCGTGAATGACGATGACCTCGCCGCGCGCATCCAATTCATCCAGAATGCTGCCGGCGCGGTGCCCGGGCCGATGGATTCGTGGCTCGCCCTGCGCGGCACCAAGACGCTGCACCTCCGCATGCCACGGCATCACGAGAACGGGCTCGCCGTCGCGACCTGGCTGACCGAGCGCTGGGGGGCGGAGCGGGTCATCTGTCCCGGACTGCCCACGCATCCGCAGCACGAGCTCGCATGCCGGCAGATGAAGGGCTTCGCAGGAATGATCGCCGTAGAAATGGGATCGAAGGAGGCCGCCGCAACCGTGCTTGGCCGCGTGAGGATCTTCTCGCTCGCGGAATCGCTTGGTGGAGTCGAGTCGCTGGTCAGC
>JBKJKH010000520.1:0-9035 GCA_046597595.1 Gemmatimonadaceae bacterium | reverse complement strand
TGCCAATGCATGGCGATCTCGTTCCGGCTGAGCACCTGCACGCGGTACATGCCAACGTTCCGGATGCCGCGTTTCGGATCCCGTGACACCACCATCGGCAGCGTGATGTACGGTCCGCCGTCCTCTGGCCAGCACGTGATGATGGGAAGCCGCGTGAGGTCAATCTCCTCGCCCTGCCATACGATGTCGCGGCAGGCCGGTGTCCCCGACTTCATGCGAGGCGGAAACTTCGACACCTCCAGCAGCCGCGGCAGCATCGACAGCTTGCCCGCCAATCCCTCGGGGACCTTCAGGTCGAGCAGCTTGGTAATGCGCGCGCCGACCTCGTCGAGATCCGTCACGCCGAGCGAGAGCGCCATCCGCGTCATCGAGCCGAACAGGTTGATCGCGACAGGCATGCTCGAGCGCGAGCCATCGTCGAGCAGCACATGCTCGAACAGCAGCGCCGGTCCGCCGCCCGGCATTTTCATCACGCGGTCGGCGATTTCGCTCAGCTCGAGTCGTGCGCGCACCGGCTCCTTCACGCGAATAAGCTCGCCCGCCGCTTCGATCGCCTCGACAAACTCGCGTAGCGTTTCGAGAGCCATTCAGCGCTTTACGCCAACGTGAATGGCAGCGATGCCGAACGTGAGCGGCGTCCACTGCACCTGCGCGAAGCCTGACTCGCTCATGACGCGCTCGAGCGCTTCACCCGACGGGAAGCGCTCCACGCTTTCCGGCAGATATTGATACGCGGTCGGGTGCCCGCTCACGACCGCGCCGATACGGGGAAGCACATGTCGCATATAGAATGAATAGGCCGCGCGCACGGGCGCGAGTGTGGGATTGGAAAACTCGAGGACAACGAGACGGCCACCCGGGCGAAGGACGCGCAACACTTCGCGAAAGCCGCCTCCCAGGTCTGCCAGATTGCGCACGCCAAACGCAACGATCGCTCCGGCGAGCGCGCCTTCCGCGAGCGGAAGGTCGAGCGCATCAGCGGCGAGCGGCACAACGCGCTGACCCGCTGCCTTTTCCCGTCCGGCCTGAAGCATGGGCACCGCGAAATCGGCGCCGATGACCGTCCCGCGAAACGCCTCCTGCCGCGCGAGCATCGTGGAGACATCAAGGGTCCCCGCGCACAGGTCCAGATAGACCCCCGCTGGATCGCGCGTCCACTCGAGTGCCGCGACCGCGCGGCGTCGCCAGGCACGATCAATGTTGAGACTGAGAATGTGATTGAGCAGGTCGTAGCGCGGCGCAATCTCCGAAAAGATGTGGCGCACATAGGCACGCTTCCCTGCTCCGCCCTCCGCAGCCGCGCGCGCATCGGCGGCGTCGAGGCCGAGAATGGATGGCACGGATGAAAGGTGGATATACCGCATCTGCACAGCAAGGCAGTACCTTTGCTCCGCTCATGCCGCCCAGCCAGGCACTCGACCTTGGGAACCTTCCTGACGCCGACGTCGTCATCCTTGCCCAACAGGGCAAGGAAGCGGCCTTTCGTGAAATCGTACGCCGGTACGAGCGTCCCGTCTTCTCACTCGTGTTCCGGATGGTGCGCGATCGCGAGGTGGCCGAAGACCTCGCGCAGGACACCTTCATCAAGGTCCTGAACCACATCGACAAGTACCGGCCGGAGTTCAAGCTCTCCAGCTGGCTCTTCAAGATCGCCAACAACGTCGCGATCGATCATCTCCGGCGGCGCCAGCTGGACACCGTGAGCATGGACGGGTCCCGCCACGCCGCGACCGCGGCCGACATCGAGGCCACGTCATTCGACATCGGCGACCCGCAGCAAACGGCGCTGGAGGAGATGGAGTCCAGGGAGCTCGGCAGCGCCATCGAGAAGGCGATCGCAACGCTCCGCCCCGAGTACCGCTCCTGCATCATGCTCCGGCACGTCGAAGGGCGATCGTACGAGGAAATTGCAGCGACGCTCGACCTGCCGCTCGGGACGGTCAAGACGTACATCCACCGGGCGAGGCACGAGCTGCGTGAGGCACTCGGCCACCTGCGGGAGTAGGTGCCTTGCCAGCCCGATCGTCCCAGTCACTCGTGTCTCTTTTTCCTGAAACCCGCCACTTCCCCTCACCGTAGAGCCAATCGTGACCCACCGGCACCTGCTCCCAAATGAGATCGACCTCCTGGTAGACGGAGAGGTCGGATTCGGCGTCGCGCCCCTGCGCGCCCATGCCGAGGAGTGCCTGTCGTGTGGAGCCGCGCTTGAGGATGCGCGGCTCCTCGTGTATGAGCTGGAGGCGCTTCCCCACGTCCTGCCCTCCTCGCGCTTCTCCGAGCGAGTCATGGCGCGGGTGCAGGTCTTCGAGCCCTGGCACGTGGCGGCGCTCGACAGTGCCAGGGCATGGATCCCCCAGTCGCGCCCCATGCGGGTCGTGGCAGCCGCTGGCGGGCTCTCGGCAGGTCTGGTCCTGACGATCGCGGCAATCTTCGCCGTCGCCCGCCTGGATCTTCTGGTGCTGCTGGGTGAGGAGCTTGTGCAACGGGCCGGCACGGCGGGCCTGGCGGCAGCAGGCGATCTGGTCGCCGGCGCGTTTGGCGAGCCTGCCCTCGAGGCGTTCCGCAATGCCGGCGTCATGGGCATCGCCGGCGGTGTCGGCGCGCTGTTGCTGGCTGTAATTGTGTCCGCAACCGGATTGCGCGCCCTGACCCGGGTCGCCAGCACACGGCACGGTTAGCATGCGGGGCGCATGGATATCCGCCGCGAGCACACTGCTCGCGGCTTGCGCGCTTCCGGCGCAAGCCACCGCTCCGCAGCGGGCAGAAAGCATCAGCGTGGTCACCACGGCCCCGCGCGCCACACGGGAGTCGGTCCGCCGCCAGCTCGGCCAGGTGCGTCTCGAGCTCGAGGGCCGCCGCCTTCCGGTAACCGGAGACATTCGCTGGGGAAACCGAACCGTCGCGAAGGACGAACGCGTCCAGGGGCCTCTCGTCGTAGGTGCGGGTCAAATCGACGTGTTCGGACTTGTCCGCGGCGATGCGATCGCGCTCATCGGAGACGTCGTCGTGCACCCAGGCGGCCACGTCAGCGGTGATGCAGTGTCGGCGGGCGGGCGCGTCCGCGTCGAGGGGGGATCGGTAGACGGCGAACGGCTTGTGCTGGCGGCAAACCTCATTCCCGCTTCCGCCCCGTCAGCGACGTCCATCTCGCCCGAGACAGCGGGGAATGCCATGGCCCTCTCCGCCTCCTGGCTGGTGATGCTGCTCCTGATTGGCATCGGCGTCCTGATGTTCGCGGGGAGCTATCTCGAGGGCGTCACGGCGGAGCTCGAGCGCAACTTCACCCGGGCACTCTGGGTCGGTCTCGCGGGGCAGCTCGCGCTCGTTCCCGCGCTCCTGGTCCTCGTCGTCGCGCTTGCACTCACACTGATCGGCATCCTGCTCGTCCCCTTTGCCGTCGTCGCGTTCGTGCTCGCCACCGCCGGCATGGTGACCCTCGGCTATCTCGCCGTGGCGCGAGTCGCCGGCATGTCGCTTACGCGCCGTCCGCCTGGCCTGTCCACGCGTGGACAATCCTTGCGCGCACTCGTGGTCGGCCTGTCTGTGCTGGTGGGGGTGTGGATCCTCGCGTCGGGACTCGGTTGGGTGCCGTTCGCCGGATGGGCACTGCGCGGATTCGCGTTCGCAATCTCGTGGGTCGCTGCCACGGCTGGGTTCGGTGCCGCGATTCTTTCGCGGGCCGGAACGAAACGCGAGGACGATGTCGCGCCTGCTCCAGCGCACGCGACGCCTGACCTCGATCACCTGTCGTGGCAGACTCCCACGCCCGTCGCGGGTGTCGCTGCTGCGCGCCGCCCCACACCGGTCACCAGCACCAAGCATTGAGCACCGCGCGTTGATCACCGGGAGATGGGCCCGACGTTTGCCCTGCTCCCGGTCATGACGCTGTTCAACTACCGCCTCTGGCCGCTCCTCAAGCGCACCGGAAGTGAGATTTGGGATGATGATGTCCCCGAGTTGGCCGCGAGTGCGGCATACAACTTCTTTCTCGCGATTTTTCCGCTCCTTCTGTTTCTCGCGCCGCTGCTCGCGCTCACCGGGAACAAGGAGGAGACGATGTTCAAGCTCCTCGACTCGTTCGGTCGCTCCCTCCCGCCGGCGGCGTTCGACCTGTTCCGCAAGATGCTGATGGACGTCGTGTTCGCGCAGGGCGCGCCTGGGCTGATGTCGGTGGGAGTCATTGGCGCGCTGTGGGCCGGGTCCAACATCTTCGCGACGCTCACGAGCGCGCTGAACGTTGCCTTCGACGTCACCGAGACGCGCCCGTGGTGGAGACGACGGCTTCTCGCCATTGCCGCGGCCATCGGTTCCGGCATCGTGATTCTCACGACCACCATCGTCCTCGTTGGCAGTGAGCAACTCGCCGTCTACATGGGGCTCGGCGCCTGGTCGTTGACGCTCTTCAACGCGCTCCAGTATCCTGCGGCCGGACTCATCCTGATTGTGGTGGCGTGCCTCTGCTTCATGGTCCTGCCGAACGTGCGCGTGCGCTGGACCCATGCACTCGCCGGCGCCACCGCGACGGTCGCGCTCTGGCTGCTGGTCACTGTCGCGTTCCACTACTACGTGCAGAACGTCGGCAACTACAACGCGACGTACGGCACGATCGGCGGCGTTATCGTCCTGCTCATCTGGATGTACATCTCGATGATCGCCCTCCTCAGCGGAGGCGAGTTGAGCTCGGAGTTACACCTGGGCACCGGCGCGGTCGCTGCAGGATCCTCTCCCATTGACGCGCGTACCGGCCGGCTCTCGACGACACCTGCGTTCGCGGTATCGTCAACCGAGCGCATCAATCGTATCGATCCATTAGCGCCCGATAGCCCGTAGGACGACGGCATCGCCGCGCGCCAACCCAAGAATCCGCGCGGCACTGCCTTCGCGCACGCACACTTCCAGCAAGCCGGTTGATCCCACGACGCCGCAGGTGGCACCGGTCTCCACATCGGCATAGGTACGGACCACGCGCACATCACGCTGCGCCACGTGCAGCGTTGCAGCCCCACGCCCCGCGTAGACGAGATTGGTGATGGCGTTCCCGAAGCGGTCGATGGCGATGACCTGTCCCGCAATCGTCCCGTCGGGCTGACGCTCCGGTTCCGGCGTGCGTCGGACCTGCGGGTCCGCGAAGGGTTCACCAATCGCGCTCAGCGTGATACTCGCCGCGAGCGCCGCTGCCGCAGGCGCAAAGACATCGCGCCCATGAAACGTCGGGGATGCCGTGGGGGGAACCGGAAGCGCGACAATTTCCGCGCCGGGAAACAGCATCGCCGGAGACAGGACGCCGTTGTCAGGTCCGAGGAGAAAACGCGCATCACTGCTCACGCCGAGACACGCGCGTGAGGAGCCGACCCCGGGATCCACGATCACCAGGTGAATGGTCCCGGGCGGAAAACGTCGCCAGTAGCGCGCGAGCGTGAGGCGCGCGCTCTCGACGTCATGCGGCTCCAGGTCGTGCGACACATCCACGATGGACGCCTCGGGCGCATGCGTCAGGATCACGCCCTTCATTTGTGCGACGTATCCGTCGGCGGTGCCGAAGTCCGTCAGGAGCGTGATGATCGGTCGCATGCTAGACGCGCGACGCCTTCCAGCGTCCGCTCTTCCAGAGGATGGCCATGGCCAGCGCGCGCGCCGCTGCCGTCGCCGAGATCGTCCACCAGATGCCTGTGGTGCCCCACGTGGCCGCCGCCCAGGGGGCGATGACCAGGCGCGAGGCCGTGAGCGTCGTCGAGGCGAGCATTGGCGCGAAGTTCGCACCGGCACCGGCGAGGGCGCCTTCGAGCACGAGCTCGATGCAGATCACCAGCTGCGACCACGCGGCGATCTGGAGATACCGCGCCGTCTCCTCGATCACGAGGCGATCCGTCGTGAACAGCGACGCCGCCCACGCAGGCGCGAAGGTGCCGAGCGCGAAGAACCCAATTCCGGGGACACACGCGTACCCTGTCGTGATCCAGCCTGCGCGTGCCGCGCGATCCGGCTGCCCGGCGCCCAGGTTCTGCCCGACCACCGCGGCAGCCGCTGCGCCAAACCCGATTCCCACCATGAACAGCCAGCTTTCGATGCGATGGCCAAGGCCGAGGGCAGCAATCGCCGGCGTCCCGAATTGGGTGGTCGTGCGCGTGAGGCCCACGTAGATGAGGCTGAACATCACTCCGGTCATCGCCGCCGGAAGACCAATCCGGCAGATGCTGGCGAGCACGCGCAGCTCGAGCGCACCCGGGCGAATCAGCCTGCGCTTCCACAGGAGCGTGATGCCCGCAATAAACGCGACGCTGCGCAACGACACCGTGGCAATCGCCGCGCCCTTGATGCCTAACGCCGGTGCGCCCCACCAACCATGAATCAGCGCGGGATCCAGGACAACCGTTACGACCGTTGCTGCTCCGAGCAGGAGCAACGGCGTGCGCGCATCACCCGCGGCGCGGAACGCGGCATCGATGACGAAGTAGCCGAACAGCAAGGGCGACGCAAGAAGATACGTTCCGAGATATTCGCGCCCGAGTGCCGCGACCTCGGGTGGCGCGTGCATGATTCCGAACAGGGCATCTACCTGGAGCACGCCGATGATCGCGACCATTGTGCCCAGTGCAACCGAGAACACGCACGCATCGAACACCGCGCGCGCCGCCTCCTCGCTCCTCCCCTCTCCATGCCGCCGCGCCGCAAACGCGATCAACCCGATGCTCACCATCTCGGCAATCGAGATGATCATCCAGATCCAGAAGAGCGACGTCGTCACCGCCGCGAGCCCCGACGCACCAATGGACCGGCCCACCCAGTACGTGTCGAGCGCGATGAAGAGCGTGAGCAGGAGGTTCGCCGTGACCGCAGGGATGGCGATCCTGGCGATGACCGTGCGCAAGGAGCCGTGCACCAGTGCAGGGACATCGGCCGGCGCCGTCACGACGACCGGCGCGAGCCCGTCGGTCTCCCATAGCGGAGCGGCCGCCGGGGTATCTCCCGGCGGCCGCGTGGTCACGTGTTCACTCACGCCGGCCGCGATCTCATGCGGTTTTCGACACCAGATCCGCGACCACGGTCGCCACGTCGATCAGCGCGCGCGCTGAAGAACACCGAGGATCCGCGGCGACAATGGGATTGCCCGCATCGCCACCTTCCATCACGCGGGGGAGATACGGCACCTGCCCCAGCAGCGGGAGGCCGAGTTCATCAGCCAGGGCTTGTCCGCCTCCGGAGCCGAAAATCGCGGTCGGCTTTCCACAGTGCGGGCACTCGAGCCAGCTCATGTTCTCGACGATGCCGAGCACTGGCACGTTCACGCGCTCGAACATCTTCGCGCCCCGCAGTGCGTCTCCGATCGCCACCTGCTGCGGGGTCGTCACGATGATGGCGCCATGCACCATCGTGGACTGCACCAGGGAGAGCTGGGCGTCGCCGGTGCCCGGAGGCATGTCCACGATCAGGTAGTCGAGCTGTCCCCACTCCACGTCGCGCAGGAACTGGCCGATGATCTTCATGACGATGGGGCCGCGCCAGATCGCCGGCTGCTCGCGCTCGATCAGGAAACCCAGGCTCATCACCTTTATACCGTGGGCCTCGAGCGGCAGGATCTTTTCGCCCTGCACCGGCGGAGGCGCAAGGACACCAAGCATCTTCGGGAGATTCGGCCCGTAGATGTCCGCATCCATGATTCCCACGCGCGCACCCTGCTGCGCGAGTGCCACCGCGACATTGACCGCGACCGTGGACTTGCCGACGCCACCCTTCCCGCTGCTCACCGCGATGACCTTGCCGAGATTCGGATAGAACGTCGGTTGCTGCGCCGCAACGCGTGCGGCCGGGGCGGCGGGCTGCTCCATCATTGGCAGCGCACGCCCCGGACGAGGACCCGCGGGTGGTGGCCCGGCCGACGGACCAGCAGCAGGTGCGGACGCACGCGGCTCCGCAGGATCCTTCACGTCGATGCGCACGTCTGCCACGCCGGGCACCTTTTCGACGGCGCGTCGCACGTCGCGCACGATCGTCGGATCGTCACCGGCTCCGACGAGCAGGGTGAACCGGACCTTCCCTTCAACGGTCGTCGCGATGTCGCGCACGACTTCCGCGGTCAGCACATCAGTGCCGCTGCGCGCGTGCCGGATTTCGCGCAACACACCGTGTATGCGGTCCTGCAGCGATTGCGTCACGGCGTCCCGCCTTGCCCGCTCAGCGTCATGGACCCTTCGATGCGGACCTCGCGCACTTCCGCGACACTGCCCCGGACGTGCGCCTCGATCCCATGAACGAGCGTCCGCGCATTCATCTCGCAATGCGGACACGCGCCATTCACGCGCAGTACCGCCACGCCTTCACTGTAATCCAAGAGTTCCACCGTGCATTCATCGAGGGGAAGCAGCGAGCGCAATCGCACCAGCGCCTCATTCACCCGCGCTCGCGTGTCCGCGTCTGCCCTGCCTTTGCGTAGCAGTCCCATCGCGCGCCTACCGCCCGCTGCCGGCGCGTGGCGCCAGTAACGCACGCGCATCTGCCAGGACCTTGTCCCGCACCGTGTCGAGCGAACCGGGTACGAGCGCGCCGGCCGCACGGACGTGCCCACCACCACCATAGTTGCGCGCGAATGCATTTGCATCCACGTCCGTGCTGCGGAACGAGATTTTGACCTTGCCATGCCCGAGATCACGGAAAAAGAGTGCGAGGCGCGTGCCCGCGATTGCGCGCGCATGCTCCACGATGCCGTCGAGATCCTCGCTGCTTACGCCATAGCGCTCAATGGCACCCGCTGGCAGTGTGAGCCACGCGAGTCCATGCTGTTCATCCACTCCCAGTGACTCGAGCGCCTCACGCAGCAGGTGGACACGGCCCACCGGCACCGACGCATAGACGCGCCGGTAGATCTGTTCCGGATTCACTCCCGCGGCGAGCAACTGTCCGTCGCCCTTGTTGGCGCGGAACGTCGTGCCGGGCTGCAGGAACTTCTCGCCCTCGCCGCTGGCGAAGAAGAACAGACGGTTGGGCAGGATTGGCCCCGAGACCCAGGCGCCGCCGTTCTTGAAGTTGAAGGTACCCGG
>JBKJKH010000513.1:0-3313 GCA_046597595.1 Gemmatimonadaceae bacterium | reverse complement strand
CTTGCGCCGCTCGAGCAAGCCGCTCGTCCTCGCGTGCGCGTTCCTCCGGCAGCCGGCCGTCCGCGATTGAGCGTGCGACGATGGTGGCCGCCCATCGCATGGGCGGCATTCATTCTTATCGTCAGCTCGACGCCGGCCTCGGACCTTCCGAGAGTCAGTGTCAGCGACAAGATCGAGCACGCGGGCGCGTACTTCGTGCTCGCGGCATTGGTCGCGCGCGCGATGCTGCAGGCGCCGGGCGTGCGCGAGATGGCGCTGCTGATCGCCGGCCTCGCCGCGTTCGGGGCGGTTGACGAATGGCATCAGGGTTTCATCCCCGGACGATTTCCCGATCCCGCAGACGCAATTGCCGACGCTGTTGGTTCTGCAGCCGGCGTCGTCGGAGCCACCTTTTTGCGTAACGCGCTGGCGCGTCGCACCTTGAAAAGCACCGCCTGAGATGACGGACGATACCGAAGCACGGACCACCCTCCGCACCCATCGCGCAGGATCGTTGCGCGCCGAGCACGCTGGCCAGCAGGTGACGCTGGGCGGATGGGCGCACCGCATCCGCGATCTGGGCGGCCTGATTTTTATTGACCTGCGAGACCGCGCTGGAATCGTTCAGGTCTCCCTGCCTCCAGGCGCGAAGATCAGATTGGATTGGAATGCCATCACACCTGAAAGCGTCATAAGGGTCATTGGCCAAGTGGTACTTCGTCCCGCAGAGATGCGGAATCCGGAGATGGCGACTGGCGATATCGAAGTGAAGGTCATTGACCCTGACATCCATGGCATCCATGTGTGGAGTCAGTCCGAGACGCCGGCCATCACCGTCGGCCGCGTGAAAGGGGAAAAGCCTCCCGCCGAGGAACTCCGGCTGCGGCATCGGTATCTCGACCTGCGGCAGCCCGAGCTCCAGGCAAACTTCGAGCTTCGGCACCGACTCCTTCAAGCGACGCGCCGCTTCTTCACCGATCGCGGCTTCTACGAGATCGAGACACCAATCCTGACAAAGCCCACGCCCGAGGGCGCGCGCGACTATCTCGTACCGAGCCGCGTGCATCCGGGCGAGTTCTACGCCCTGCCGCAGTCGCCGCAACTCTACAAGCAATTGTTGATGGTTGCGGGCTTCGACCGCTATTTCCAGATCGCGCGCTGCTTCCGCGACGAGGACCTGCGCGCCGACCGCCAGCCGGAGTTCACGCAGATCGACGTCGAGGCATCGTTCATCGATCGCGAAGACGTCATCACATGGACCGAGGGCATGATCGCGACGTTGTGGCGCGAGGGCGGCCACCACGTGCAAGGGCCCTTCGCGCGCATGGCGTACGCAGACGCGATGGAGCGCTACGGCTGCGACCGTCCCGACCTCCGATACGGTTTGGAGATCCGTGACTTTAGCGATGCGTTCCGCGATACGGAGTTCAGCATCGCCCGCTCGGTGCTGAGCGCGGGCGGGCGCATCCGTGGCATCGTCGTGCCCGGCGGTGCGACGCTGTCGCGCAAGGAGCAGGATGACCTCGAGGCGATCGCGAAGAGCGCGGGGGCAGGTGGCCTGCTGCGGCTGAAGCGCACCGAGGCGGGGCTCGAGGGGCCCGCAGCCAAGTTTCTTGGCGAGGGAATGATCGAGAAGCTGGGGCTGGCGGTCGGCGACATGGCGCTGATGGTCGCGGCGTCGGACCGGATCTCGAATCCTGCGCTGGACCGCGTGCGCCAGGACGTGGCCCGTCGTCGCGCGCTCGTGGACGAGAAAACACTCGCATTTCTCTGGGTGCTCGACTTCCCGATGTTTGAGCGCGGGGATGACGGCTTGCTGGCCGCCGTGCATCACCCGTTCACCGCGCCGCTCGCAGAGGACATTCCTTATCTCTCCACATATCCGGAACTCGCTCGCGCCCGCGCGTATGACCTGGTGCTCAACGGCACGGAGCTTGGCGGAGGGAGCATCCGCATCAACGATCCAGGCCTGCAACGCGAGATTTTCAGGCTGCTCGGCCTGGGCGATGAGGAAGCGCAGACGCGCTTCGGCTTCCTGCTCGAGGGGCTTCGCTCCGGCGCTCCGCCGCATGGCGGGATTGCCTTTGGATTTGATCGCATCGCGATGATGCTTGCCGGCGCGACATCGCTGCGCGACGTCATCGCATTCCCCAAAACCACGGCCGCGCGCGCCCTCTTTGAAGGCGCGCCGACGGCGGTACCCGAGCAGGAGCTCGAGGAGCTGCATATCGCCATTCGCGAGGAAGTGTCGTGACCGAAGAAATTGTTTCGCGGAAACTGGACGCCGAGGGCGTCGACCTGCTCACGCTCTCCGGGGTGAACGACGCCAACCTGCTGGAGCTCCAGCGGCAGACGGGGGCACGCGTGTCGCTGCGAGGGGAAACGTTGTCGCTGTCCGGGACGCACGAGCAGGTGGAGCGCGCTGGGAATGTCGCGCAACGCATGATCGACAGCGCGCGCCAGCAACTCGCGCTCACACCCGACGACGTCCTCCGCATGGCGCTGGACGGCACGGGGCCATCCGGTGACAACGACAGCGGCGAGTACCGCTTCGTGCTCCCCGGTGTGCGAAAGGTCATCCAGCCCAAGACACCGGGGCAGGGAGAATATCTCAAGCTGATCGCCGAAAACGACATCGTCGTGGGGATCGGGCCAGCGGGCACGGGAAAGACGTACCTCGCGGTCGCCGCCGCCGTGGATGCGCTCATGCGGAAGCGCGTCAAGCGCATCGTGCTGGCGCGTCCTGCGGTTGAAGCCGGCGAGAATCTCGGCTTTCTCCCGGGTGACATGCAGGCGAAAGTCGATCCGTACCTGCGCCCGCTGTACGATGCGCTGGATGAGATGATGCCCGCCGAGCGCATGCAGAAATATCTCGAGACGCGCGTGATCGAAATTGCGCCGCTTGCCTTCATGCGCGGGCGCACGCTCGGTGATGCATTCGTGATCCTCGACGAAGCACAAAACGCCACGAATCTCCAGATGAAGATGTTCCTCACGCGTCTCGGCGTGAATTCGAAGATCGTCATCACCGGCGACAAGACGCAGGTCGACCTGCCCAACCGGGAGATGTCCGGCCTGTTCCAGATCGAGCGGATTCTCACCGGCGTCGAAGGCATCGGTTTCCATTATTTCACGGAAGCGGACGTTATCCGGCATCGGTTGGTGCGCGATATCATCCGGGCGTACGCGGACGACGCAGGCGACTGAGCAAGACCATGGATCGCGACAGCGGGGATCAGAAGAGCGACGAAGGCCCGAGTAGAACGGCGCGCCGGCATGGCGTCGGGCTGCTCTACGCCGCCGCGTTGGCCGCGCTCACCACGATGCTCTTCGC
>JBKJKH010000420.1:0-15505 GCA_046597595.1 Gemmatimonadaceae bacterium | reverse complement strand
GTGCACGATCTCGTTGTTGATCGACGCGCAGATGCTGCCGGGAAAACCGTACAGGCCCTTGAACGAGGGCACCGCGCCTTCATGGCTGCGGATGAATGCTTCCGCTGCGGCGTCAATATCAGCCGTTGTGGCTCCGGGCTGAACGGCAGAGCGCAGGTGCGCGACCGTTGCACCGAGGATCGCTCCCCCGCGCACCATGATATCGATCTCGCGTGGCGACTTGAGCTGGATCATGCCACTGCCCTTCGAAACGTCAGGGTGCGAGGCAGTCTAGCGCTCGACGCGTGACATCGGCGAGTGGGCCGATCGCGTTGACGGTACAGAGTCGCGCTCCGCTTTGCTTGTACCAGTCGATCACGGGGGCCGTCTGCTCACGGTACACTGTGAGACGGCGCTGGACCGCCTCGGGCTCGTCATCGCTGCGGCGCACCAGCGTTCCTCCGCACTTGTCGCACGTGGTGCCCGGCTCCCTGCCGGTAAAGGGCGTCGAGCATTGCTCGCATGTCACGCGACCACTCAGCCGGCGCACCAGCTCTTCATCGTCGGCCTCGAACAGGAGCACCGCGTCGAGCTCTCTCGACAGCTCCTTCAGGACCCACTGAAGTCCCTCGGCCTGCCGTTCGGTGCGGACGACGCCATCGAGGATGACCCCCTTCGCCATTTCCGGCGAAGACAGCGTCTGCTTGATGATGCCGAGGATGACCGTGTCGGGAACGAGGTCGCCCCGATCCATGTACGCCTGCGCCTCGAGACCGAGCTGTGTTCCTTCGCGCACCGCGGCCCGAAGCACATCGCCGGTCGCGAGGCGCGGCACTCCCAGCTTCTCCGCGAGAAGCTCGCCCTGCGTTCCCTTTCCGGCTCCGGGGGGACCGAGCAGCACGATGATCATGACCTGCTCTAGAAGCCGCCCATCGTCTGCCGGCCGCGGAAGCGCACGCGACCCTTCTTCATGAAGCCATCGTACTTCCGCAGCAGGAGATGCTGCTGCATCTGCGACATTGTATCGAGTGCCACACCCACCACGATGAGCAGTGACGTACCGCCAAACTGGAAGGGCACGTTGATCATGTCCGCGATCCAGACCGGCATGAGCGCGATCGCCGTCAGGAACATGGCGCCGGGCAGCGTGATGCGGGACACGACGTAGTCGATGTATTCAGCCGTCTTCGAGCCCGGCTTGATGCCCGGAATGAAGCCACCCTGCTTCTTCAGGTTTTCCGCCAGGTCAATCGGATTGAAGATGATCGACGTGTAGAAGTACGTGAAGAACAGGATCAGTCCGGCCGACAGGATGTAGTACCACACCGTGCCGGGATTGAACATTTCCGCGATCCGCTGCGCCGCCTCATTCCCGCTGAACTGGGCGATGGCACCCGGCACAACGATCACCGACTGTGCGAACACGATCGGCATGACGCCGGCGGAATTGATGCGCAGCGGGATGAAGTTGCGGGCTGCTTCACGCATCCGGCCCCGCTGCATGGTGCGTTGCGGAATCTGGATGGCGATGCGCCGCGCCGCGATCGTGATCGCCACGACGCCGGCAACGACGCCGAGCATGACGAGCGAAAGGATGAACAGCGAGAACAGCCCGACCGCACCGGTGCTCACGAATCGGAAAGTCGAGAAGATGCCGGGCCAGAAGCGCTCGACGATCGAGAAGAAGATCAGGAGGCTGGCCCCGTTGCCGAGCCCGCGTTCCGTGATCTGCTCACCCAGCCACATGACGAACATCGCGCCCGTCGTGAGGAAAAGCACCATCTGCACCTTGAAGCCGAAGCCCGGCTGTGCCACCGCGCCCTGCAGCGATTCGGTGAACAGCGCAAAGCCCCATGCCTGGACGATCGCGAGCACGACGGTGCCGAGGCGCGTGTACTGCGTCAGCTTTTTCCGCCCCTCCTCGTCCTTCTGCATCTTGTCGACCTGCGGGATGACCGCGCCCGCGATCTGCACGAAGATGGAGGCCGAGATGTACGGCATGATCCCGAGCGCAAACACGGTCGCGCGCGAGAGGCCGCCACCCACGAACAGGTCATACAGCCCGAGCAGGCCTGCACCGCCCTGCTGGTTCTGATTGGCGAAGAAATCGGTCAGCGCCACCACGTCCACGCCTGGCGCCGTGATGTGCGCGCCGGTGCGATAGATCAACAGGCAGATGAACGTGAACGTGATCTTCTGCCAGAGCTCCGGCGTGCGGTAGATATTCTGGATCGCCGCCGCGGGGTTGGGCTGTGCCATTGAGACCCTATTCCTCTACGCGGCCACCGGCCGCGACGATCTTCTCGCGTGCCGCGCCGCTGACCTTGAGTCCGCGCACCGTCACTGCCTGCGAAATTTCGCCGTTCGCCAGCACCTTCACCGGCTTCTTCGACTTGATGACGCCGGCCTCCTTGAGCGACTCCGACGAGACGTCTGTGCCCGCGGGGACGCGCGCCAGCTCGTCGAGACCGATCACCTGGTACTCGGTGCGGAAGATGTTCGTGAAGCCACGCTTGGGCAGGCGCCGCGTGAGCGGCATCTGGCCGCCCTCGAACTGCGGCTTGCCGCCGCCCGGGCCGTGATGGCCCGCGCGCGCCTTCATGCCCTTGTGACCCTTGCCCGACGTCTTGCCGGTGCCCGAGCCAGGACCACGACCGAGGCGCTTGCGATTCTTGGTCGCGCCCGGCGCGTTGCGAAGGTTGTGCAGCCCGATTTTTTCGGGCGTCTCTGAATTCTGCTTGTCAGCCACGTGCCTACTCCTCGACTGGCGTCACTTCAACCAAGTGACGCACATGCTTGATCTGTCCGCGAAGACTGGGAGAATCCTGCTTCACGACTTCTGCCTGGTGATGACGCAGCCCGAGCGCTTCGAGCGTCCGGTTCATGCGCCACGAATGGCCGATGCCGCTGCGCACCTGCTTGATGCGAAGCTTGCCGTCACCTGCAGGCTGCTCCTTGGGCGTGGTCTTGGGACCACGCGATGGATGCCATACAAACGTGCGTGGCATTATGCCGTCTCCTTCACGCGCGCCCGCGAACGATAGCCGATGCTGCGTGGCTCGACGCCGCGCTCCCGTGCTATCTGCTCGACGGTCGTCAGCAGCTTCAACCCGTCCATCGCCGCCAGCACCATGTTGTGCGGGTTCGTCGATCCCAGGCTCTTGGTGAGAATGTCGGTGATGCCGACGCACTCGAGAATCGCGCGCACGGCGCCGCCGGCAATCACGCCGGCACCGGGGGCTGCGGGCTTCATCAGCACGCGGCCGGCTCCATGCTTCCCGATGATCTCGTGCGGAATCGTTCCGCCCGTCAGCGGGATGGAGGTCATGTTCCGGCGCGCGGCGTCCACGGCCTTGCGCACGGCTTCCGACACTTCGTTGGCCTTGCCGGTGGCGAAGCCGACGCGTCCCTTGCCATCGCCGACGGCGACGAGCGCATTGAACGAGAAGCGACGTCCACCCTTCACGACCTTCGCGACGCGATTGATCGCGATCACGTTCTCGAGGAGGTCGCTGCCCTCGCGGTCTCCGCCACGGCCACCATCCGGCCCGCCGCGTCCACCGCCCCGGCCATCACGACCACCGCCCGGACCGCCACGACCGCCGCCCGGTCCACCGCCCTGACCGCCGCCGGGACCGCCCCGACCACCGCCCGGTCCACCGCGACCGCCGGCATTCGCGCCGCCGCCGGGACCACCGCGACCGCGACCAGCGCCGCCGCCCGGGCCCCCACGACCGCCGCCACCACCGCCACGTGGGCCACCGCCGCTGCGCGCGCTACCGCCGCCGCTGCGTGCGCTGCCACCGCCCTGCGGGCCCGATCCACCTGTTGTCTCAGCCATTTATCAGAACTCCAGTCCGCCCTCTCGGGCGCCGTCGGCCACGGCCTTCACGCGGCCATGGTACTTGTAGCCGGCGCGGTCGAAGACCACGCGCGTAATCCCGGCTTCCTTCGCCTTGGCCGCGATCCGCTTGCCGACTTCGGAGGAACGCTCGCTCTTCTTGCCCTCGAGACCCGAATCGGTCGCGGTCGCGATCGTCTTCATCTGCGTGTCATCCACGAGTTGCGCGTAGATGTGCTTCAGCGAACGGCGCACCACGAGACGCGGGCGCTCGGCCGTTCCAGAAATGCGGTTGCGAATGCGGTGATGACGGCGACTCCGTCCCGCAGCACGCGTCTTCGGCACTCCAATGATTTTTTTCATTACTTGCCTCCGGCCTTACCGGCTTTGCGACGAACCACTTCGCCGGCGTACTTGATGCCCTTGCCCTTGTAGGGCTCGGGGGGACGCAGGTTGCGGATCTCCGATGCTACACGGCCGACCACTTCCTTGTCCGGACCTTCGATGGTGATCGCCGTCGGCGTGGTTGCCGTCAGCTTGATCCCCGCCGGTGCCTTGAACTGGATCTGGTGCGAGAAGCCCAGGGCGAGCTGCAGGCCGAACGGCTTTGGCTCCGCCTTGTAGCCCACGCCCGTAATCTCGAGCTGCCGCACAAAACCCTTCGTCACGCCCTCGACCATGTTGGCGAGGAGCGAGCGCGACAGCCCGTGCAGCGCCTTGTGATTCTGCTCCTCGGACGGTCGCGAAACCGTGAGGACCCCGTTCTCCAGCTTGATCAGCATGTCGTCAGCGATCTTGCGCTTCAATTCGCCCTTCGGCCCTTTCACCGTCACCTGCTGCCCATCGATCGTGACCGTGACGCCTGCCGGAATCGAGATCGGCAACCTTCCAATACGCGACATCGCTCTCTCCTACCAGACGACAGCGAGAAGCTCGCCGCCGGTACGGGCCTGACGCGCCTGACGGTCGGACATCAGCCCCTTGGATGTGCTGAGGATTGCCATGCCGAGGCCGTTGCGGACGCGCGGAATCTCTCCGACACCCACATACCGGCGCAGGCCCGGTGAGCTCACGCGCTGGAGCTGCCGGATCACCGGCTGCCCGCCTTGCGCGTACTTGAGGATCACCCGCAGCAGCGGACGCCCATCGGTGTCCTCCACGTGGCGATAGTCCTGAATGAAGTTGTTGTCCTTCAGGACCTTGGCGATTTCGGTCTTGATTTTCGATGCCGGAATGTCCACGCGACGATGCTTCGATCCGCAGGCATTGCGAATCCGCGTGAGCATATCGGCGATCGGGTCGGTCATGCTCATGAACGAGGTATCCCTTGCCTGCCGTATCCCGTGAGGACGTGCAGGCGTTGATGTGAATCGTGCGGTTGCTTACCAGCTCGCCTTGCGCACGCCGGGAATCATCCCGGAGAGCGACAGCTCGCGGAAGCAGATGCGGCAGAGGCCGAATTTGCGAAGGAACGCGCGCGCACGGCCGCACCGGCCGCAGCGGTTGTGCACTCGCACCTGGAACTTCGGCTTCCGCTTGCTCTTTTCGATCATGGCTTTACGCGCCATTGCGATCTCTCTGCGTCTGAGTACTGAGTCTTACGACTGCGCGCGCTGACGCTCGTCAGTGCGGAACGGCATGCCGAGGAGCTTGAGCAGCGCCAGCGCGTGGTCGTCGCGCGTGGCCGTCGTGACGATCGTGATGTCCATCCCGTGGATCGACTCGACCATGTCGTAGTTGATCTCGGGGAAGATCATCTGCTCCTTCACGCCCATCGAATAATTTCCCCTGCCATCGAAGCTGCGCGTCGACAGTCCGCGGAAGTCACGGATGCGCGGAATTGCCGTCGCGATGAAGCGATCGAGAAACTCCCACATCCGGGCGCCGCGCAGCGTCACCGCCGCACCGATTTCCTGCCCTTCACGAAGGCCGAAGTTAGCGATCGACTTCTTGGCCTTGCGCCGCACGGGCCGCTGGCCGGTGATGATGCCGAGCTCCTCGATCACCTTGTCGAGGACCTTCGGCTGCTTGATCGCCTCACCCATGCCGACGTTGAGCACCACCTTCGTGACGCTCGGCACCTCGTGCACGTTCTTGAACCCGAGCTGCGCCATGAGCTGCTGCTTGAGCGTCGTCTCGTACGACACCTTGAGCCGCGGCTTGACGACCGGCAGTCCGGCGCCCGCGTGCGGGCCGCGGGGCGCGGCTTCCGCCTTCCGCCCCTTCCTCTCGGACTTCTTGTCAGACTTCTTCTCAGGCCTCGGGCCGGCACCACCGCCAGCCGTCTTCGGCTCTTTCGTCTTCTTTTCCTTAGTCGCCATCGTCCTTACCGGTTACGCGCAATGGCGTCGCCGCCCTTCACGCTGATGCGCTCCTTCGTGCCGTCCTCATCGATGCGCATCTTCACGCGCGTCGCGTTGCCGGCGCTGTCCACGAGCATCACGTTCGAGAGCGCCATCGGGGCCGGCATCTCGATGATCCCGCTCTGCTCCTCGGGACGACGCGCCCGACGGTGGCGCTTCACGATATTGATGCCCTCAACCGTCACGCGCCCGGCCTTGAGGTGCACCCGCAGCACCGTGCCCGTCTTGCCCTTGTCGTCCCCGCGCATGATGCGCACGGTGTCACCCTTCGTGATCCGCGTCTCCACCCGCTCGGCATTGCCGGCATGGCGCTTGGAATACTTGCGGCGCGGCTGATTCGTTTCCTTGTACTTGAGATCACGCATCTCAGAGCACCTCGGGAGCGAGCGAGACGATCTTCATGTACTTCTTCTCGCGGAGTTCACGGGCGACGGGACCAAAGATGCGGGTGGCCCGCGGCTCGCCCTGTTCATTGATGATGACCACGGCGTTCTCGTCGAACCGGATGTAACTCCCGTCCTTCCGCCGTGTCTCCTTCGCCGTGCGCACGACCACCGCGCGCGCGACCTCCGACTTCTTGACCGTGCCATTCGGCAGCGCGTCCTTGACGGTGACGATGACCACGTCGCCCAGTCCGGCGTAGCGCCGGCGCGTGCCGCCGAGGACGCGGATCACCAGGGCGCGCTTTGCGCCCGAGTTGTCCGCGACCTTGACCATTGATTCTTGCTGGATCATCTGAAGATCTCCTTAGCGTGCCCGCTCGACGATCTCGACGACGCGCCACCGCTTGTCCTTCGACATCGGACGCGTCTCCATGATCCGCACGCGATCCCCGGTCTTCGCCGAGTTCTCTTCGTCGTGCGCTTTGAACTTCTTGCTGCGCGTGATCATCTTCCCGTAGATGGGATGCGGCACGCGCCGCTCGACGGAAACCACCACCGTCTTCTGCATCTTGTCGCTGACGACCACGCCCTCGCGCATCTTGCGCGCGTTGCGATGATCAGCCGGCTGCTCGGTATTCTGCTCTGCCATGGTGTCGTGTGCTCCCGCTTAGCGCGCGCCCGTACGGGCGCCCTGGCCGCGGACGCCCAGGGCGCGCTCGCGGAGGATCGTCTTCAACCGCGCGATGTCCTTGCGAATGCTCCGCAGGCGCAGCGGGTTCTCCAGCGTCTCCGTCGCGCTGCGAAAGCGCAGGCGGAACCGCTCTTCTTCCAGCTCCGAGATCCGTGACGTCACTTCGTCATTGGAGAGCTCGCGAATCTCATCAGCTTGCATCGGTGTGCGCCTCCTCGCGTACCACGAACTTCGTCTTCACGCCGAGCTTCGCAGCCGCCAGGCCCATCGCCACCTTGGCGAGTTCCAGCGTCACGCCCTCGAGCTCGAACATCACCCGTCCCGGACGCACGACGGCCACCCACCCTTCCGGAGACCCCTTGCCCTTGCCCATGCGGGTCTCGGCCGGCTTCTTCGTGATCGGCTTGTCGGGAAAAATCCGGATCCACACCTTGCCGCCACGCTTGATATGGCGCGTCAACGCGACTCGCGCCGCCTCGATCTGCCTGCTGGACACCCACCCGGGCTCGAGCGCCTGAAGACCAAAGTGGCCGAAAGCCACCGTGTTCCCGCGCTGCGAGAGACCCTTCGTGCGTCCCTTGAACATCTTGCGGAATTTGACCCGCTTCGGACTCAGCATACCCGGTCTCCCTAGCGGTCCGTGGAGTACGTGCTGTTACGGCGGTCCTCGACCTTCTCCCCCTTGAAGATCCAGACCTTCACCCCGATGGTGCCGAACGTCGTCTTCGCCGTGCTCGTGGCGTAGTCGATGTCCGCGCGAAGCGTGTGCAGCGGCACACGACCTTCGTGATAGCCCTCGGTACGCGCGATTTCTGCACCACCCAGACGGCCACCGCACTTCACCTTGATGCCCTGCGCGCCCATACGCATCGCGCTCTGCACCGCCCGCTTCATCGCACGGCGGAACGAGATACGCTGCGCGAGCTGGTTGGCAATGTTGTCCGCCACGAGCTGCGCCTCGATCTCCGGACGCTTGATCTCCTCGACGTTGATGCCGACTTCCTTCCCCGTGAGCTGCGAGAGCTCATCGCGAAGCTTGTCGACTTCCGCGCCCTTCTTGCCGATCACGACGCCCGGACGGCCCGTATGGACGGTCACGACGACCTTCCCCGGCTTCCGCTCGATCGTGATGTCGGCAATCGCCGCGTGTCCGAGACGCGCGTGCAGATACTTGCGCAGCAACTCGTCTTCGCGAAGCAGCGCCGGAAAATCCCGGTGCGCGTAATACGTCGAGCGCCAGTTCTTCGAAATTCCGAGGCGGAACCCGATCGGATGTGTCTTCTGTCCCATTAGCGACTGTCCTCGCGCTCGGCCACGATGATTTCCACGTGGCTCGTACGCTTCTGGATCGGGGTGGCTCGTCCCATCGCCGCAGGCATCCAGCGCTTGAGCTTGGGCCCCTCGTTGACGATGGCGTGCTTCACGAACAGGCTATCCACGTCGACCGACGTGTTCTGCTCACGGGCGGCGTAC
The DNA here is from genome assembly GCA_046597595.1 of Gemmatimonadaceae bacterium. Lineage (GTDB taxonomy): Bacteria > Gemmatimonadota > Gemmatimonadetes > Gemmatimonadales > Gemmatimonadaceae > JBKJKH01. The sequence continues at coordinate 6,775 of JBKJKH010000420.1, read as the reverse complement.
TCGGCATTCGCCACCGCAGAGCTCAACACCTTCGAGATCTCCTTGGCCGCATGCTTCTTCGAGAACTTGAGCAGCGCGAGCGCCTCGTTCACCGCCATTCCGCGGATCTGGTCGATGACCAGGCGCATCTTGTACGGTGACTGGCGCGTGCTGCGCTGAATCGCGCGGGCTTCAGCAACCATCGTTATCGGCCTCCACGCGCGCCGCCAGCGCCGCCCGCAGGCGACGGAGACGCCTTCTTGTCGGTCTTGTTGTTCCCGCTATGACCGCGGAAGAGCCGCGTCGGCGAAAACTCGCCGAGCTTGTGCCCCACCATGTTTTCGGTCACGTACACAGGAATGAACTTGTTCCCGTTGTGCACGGCGAACGTGTGCCCAACGAAGTCCGGAATGATCGTGCTCGCCCGAGACCAGGTCTTCACGACCTTCTTCTCGTTTCGCGAACTCATCGCCGAGATCCGCTTCAGCAGGCTCTCGTGCACGTACGGTCCCTTCTTTACGCTTCTGGCCATAGTCGGATTCCGTTAGCCTCCCGTCGCTTTGCCGCGCTTGCGGCCGCGCACGATGAGACGTTGCGACGGCTTCTTCTTGTCGCGGGTCTTCACGCCCTCCTTCTTGCCCCACGGCGTCACCACGTTCCGGCCACCGCGCGTGCGGCCACCGTGCGGATGATCCACTGGGTTCATCACTTCACCACGCACCTTCGGACGACGCCCGAGCCAGCGGCTCTTGCCCGCCTTGCCCAGCGACTGCAGTTCGTGCTCGGAGTTGCCGACTTCGCCAATCGTGGCGAGACAGCGACCATGCACCAGCCGCATTTCCGTGGACTTGAGACGCAGCGTGACGTACTCGCCTTCCTTGGCAACCACCTGCACGCTCGCCCCGGCTGAGCGCGCAACCTGGCCACCCTTGCCCGGCTTCAGCTCGATGTTGTGCACCGTCGTACCCAGCGGAACTTCCTTCAGCGGCAACGCGTTGCCGGTCCGGATGTCCGAGCCGGGCCCGCTCACGATCGTATCGCCGACCTTGAGGCCCTTCGGGTGCAGGATGTAGCGCTTCTCGCCATCCGCGTATTCCACCAGCGCGATCCGCGCCGAACGGTTGGGGTCGTACTCGATCTCGCGCACCGTCGCCGTCATCTCGAACTTGTTCCGCTTGAAGTCGATGATGCGGTACTTCCGCTTGTGACCACCACCACGACGGCGCATCGAGATGTGCCCGTGATTGTCGCGACCACCAGACTTCTTCAGCGGTTCCGTGAGACTCTTCTCAGGCGTGCTCCGCGTGATCTCCGCATTATCGGAGACCGAACGAAAGCGCGTGCCCGCCGAGATCGGCTTGAATTGACGAATTCCCATCTCAGCCCTCGAAGATGTCGATGCTGCCTTCACGCAGCGTCACGATCGCCTTCTTCCAGTTCGGGCGCGTGCCGCTCGTCTTTCCAACTCGGCGAATCTTGCCGCGCTGGTTCGAGGTCCAGACCTCGTCGACCTTCACGCCGAACAGACGCTCGATCGCCTGCTTGATCTCCTGCTTGTTCGCGCGCGGGTGCACCTCAAAGCAGTACTCGGCGCGATCCTGATACGCGGCCGACGTCTTCTCGGTGATCACCGGACGCACGATCGTTTCATGCAGCGTCGGCATCCGTTACTCCTTGCTCTTCTTTTTGGCGCCGCCCTTGGCGCCACCCTTCTTGGTGGCGCGGGACTTCGTCGCCGTCTTCTTCTTCTTCGCGGCGGCGCTCTTCTTGGCGCCAGCCTTCTTGGCGGTCTTCGACTTCGTCTTGGTCTTCGGGGCCGCCTTGGCGGCCTTCTTCGCCTTCGACTTCTTCGCGTCCGCCGCAGCCTTGTCGCGCTTCTCAGCCTTCTCGACGCGCTTGGCAGCCGCCTTCACCTTCGCCGGATGGTCCGCCTTCTTTACGCGCGGCGCATCGCCCGACGGGTCCGTCTCGGTAATCGGCGACAGGTCATGCCCGATCGCGCCGGCCTCGATCAGCACCACGTCGGACCACAGGATGTGGTACGTCGAGACATCGCTGAAAGGCATCACGTGCGCGGTCGGAATGTTGCGCCCGCTCAACCACACGTTCGGCTTCACGCCATCCGTGAGGATCAATACTTTCTGTTCGCCCACACCCACGCGCTCGAGCATCGAGAGCAGCGTCTTGGTGCGAGGCGTTTCGTACTCGAACCGGTCGATCACCATCACCGCGTTCTCCCGCGCGCGCGCATTGAGCGCACTCTTGCGGGCGAGCTGGCGCACCTGGCGCGGCACGTACTGGTCGTATGCGCGCGGCGACGGACCGAAGACCGTACCACCACCCACCCAGTTCGGCGCGCGCGTCGAGCCCTGACGGGCGCGACCAGTACCCTTCTGCTTCCACGGCTTCTGGTTTCCACCGATCACCAGCCCGCGCGTCTTTGTCGAGGCATTGCCCTGGCGCTGGTTGGCCATGAAGGCCTTCACCGCCTGGTGCATGACCGGCATGTGCACCGTGCCGTCGAACGTTGCCTCGGGCAGGCGCACCGCATCGCGCTTGGTGCCGCGTGCCGTGAATGCCGGAGCGTCGAATGTCGTCGTCTCACTCATTGATCAACCCTGCTTGCTGACGAGAACGATTCCGTTCGTGGGGCCTGCCACTGATCCGCGGATGTAGATGAGGTTCCGCTCCGCGTCCACCTTCTCGACCCGGAGGTGCGTCTGCGTGTGCCGCTTGTTGCCGTATTGGCCGGGCATCTTCTTGCCCTTGATCACGCGCGACGGATCCGTGCCCGGTCCGATGGAGCCCGGACGACGGTGCTTCGTATTGCCGTGCGTGTTCGGACCACCACCAAAACCGTAGCGCTTGACGACACCCTGGAACCCGCGACCCTTCGACGTCCCCGTGACCTTCACCTGGTCGCCCGCGGCGAAGATGTCGACCTTGATCACATCCCCGACCGCGTACGTGGGGATCTCGCGATCCTTCCCCTGCGCGTCGTCGAGGCGAAAACTGCGCAGCGTGTGCGGGGCATAGTCGAGGCCCGCCTTCGCGGCGTGCCCCAGCTCAGCCTTGTTCGCACGACTGCCGCGCGGCGTGCTCTCGTTCTTCGTCGACGCACGCGCCGAGCGCTGCTTCCCGAAGCCCAGTTCCACCGCCGCAAATCCCGCCGTTCCCTTGTCCATCACCTTGGTGACAGGATTCGGTGCGGCTTCGACCACGGTCACGGGGATCTGCTGCCCCTGGGCATTGAAGATCTGGGTCATCCCCAGCTTTCTTCCAATTATTCCGATCATTGCACTCCTCTATTGAGTCACGGCACTCGCACGCCAGGCGTGCTTGCTGCGGCCGTTGGACTATGTGGCCAGCCTGGAGCCCAGACCGATCACTGCACCTTGATTTCGACGTCTACACCAGCCGGCAGGTCGAGCTTCGTAAGCGCGTCCACCGTCTGCGCGCGCGAATCGAGAATATCGATGACGCGCTTGTGCGTCTTCAGCTCGAACTGCTCGCGCGACTTCTTGTCGACGTGCGGCGAACGGAGCACCGTCCACCGCTGCGTCTTCGTGGGCAGCGGAATCGGTCCCGACACCTGCGCCCCCGTCTTTTCTGCCGTGCGCACGATGTCCGACGCGGCCTGGTCGATGACCGCGTGGTCGAACGCCTTGAGACGGATTCTGATTCTGCCAGCCATGATTCCTCGTTATGCCAGGATCTTCGTGACGACGCCCGCACCCACCGTGCGACCGCCCTCGCGAATCGCGAAGCGGAGCGACTCTTCCATCGCGATCGGGATGATGAGATCAATCGTCATCTGGATGTTGTCGCCAGGCATGACCATCTCCGTCCCCTCGGGGAGCTCGATGTTGCCCGTCACGTCGGTCGTGCGGAAATAGAACTGCGGACGGTAGCCCTTGAAGAACGGGGTGTGGCGGCCGCCCTCTTCCTTCGTGAGGACGTAGACCTCGGCCTCGAACTTCGTGTGCGGCTTGATGGACCCCGGCTTGGCCAGGACCATTCCGCGCTCGATGTCCTTCTTGTCGACGCCGCGGAGGAGGAGGCCGACGTTGTCGCCCGCCTGACCGTCATCCAGCAGCTTGCGGAACATTTCGACGCCGGTGACGATCGACTTCTTCACCGAGTTGTATCCGACGAACTCGATTTCCTCGCCAACCTTCACCTTGCCGCGCTCGATACGTCCCGTCGCCACCGTGCCGCGGCCCGTGATCGAGAAGACATCTTCGACCGGCAGCAGGAACGGCTTGTCGACTTCGCGCACCGGCTGCGGGATGAACGTGTCGAGGGCGTGGTACAGCTCCTCGATGCTCTTGACCCACTGCTCGACGCCCGCGATCGCGCCGGACGCGGAGCCACGGATGACCGGCGCGTCGTCGCCCGGATACTCGTACTTGCTGAGCAGCTCCCGCACTTCGAGCTCGACGAGGTCGAGGAGCTCGGCGTCGTCCACCAGGTCGCACTTGTTGAGGAACACGACGATCGTCGGCACGTTCACCTGACGGGCGAGCAGGATGTGCTCACGCGTCTGCGGCATCGGGCCGTCCATCGCGCTCACGACGAGGATCGCGCCATCCATCTGCGCGGCGCCGGTGATCATGTTCTTCACGTAGTCGGCATGACCCGGGCAGTCGACGTGCGCGTAATGCCGGTTGGCCGTTTCGTACTCGACGTGCGAGGTCGCAATCGTCAGGATCTTCGTCGGATCGCGACGGCCCTGGGATTCCGATGCCTTCGCCACTTCGTCATACGCGATGTACCTGGTGCCGTAGCCCTTGTCGGCCGCCACCTTGGTCAACGCTGCCGTCGTGGTCGTCTTTCCGTGGTCCACGTGGCCAATCGTTCCCACGTTTACATGCGGCTTCGTCCGCTCGAATTTCGCCTTCGCCATGATTCGTCTGCCTGGTGAGTGGTGTTCTACTGCGAAGCGCTGTTACGCCTTCACCTTATTGATGATCTCTTCCGCCTTCGACTTCGGCACTTCCTCGTAATGGCTGAATTCCATCGAGTAGACCGCGCGGCCCTGTGAGCTGGAGCGGAGCTTCGTGGAATAGCCGAACATCTCGCTGAGCGGGACGCTGGCCGCGATCACCTGCGCCTCGCCACGCTGCGTCATCCCGCCGATCTTGCCACGACGGGAAGACAGGTCGCCGAGGATGTCGCCCATGTACGCATCCGGGCACACGACCTCGACATTCATCATGGGCTCGAGCAGCACCGGATCGGCCTTCTTCACCGCTTCCTTGATGGCCATGGAGCCCGCAATCTTGAACGCCATTTCGCTCGAGTCCACGTCGTGGTACGAGCCGTAAATGAGCTGCACCTTCACGTCCACCATCGGATAGCCGGCGAGGATCCCGCCCTCGAGCGCTTCCTTGATGCCCTGCTCGATCGGGGCGATGAACTCCCGCGGAATCACGCCGCCCGTGATCTTGTCCTCGAACACGAAGCCCGCGCCCTTCTCGGCCGGCTCCGCGTTGATCACGCAGTGACCGTACTGGCCCTTGCCGCCTGACTGGCGGATAAACTTGCCGTCGATCTTCTCGACACGCTTGCGGATCGTCTCGCGATACGCCACCTGCGGGCGTCCCACGTTCGCGTCGACCTTGAACTCGCGCATCATGCGACCGACGATGATCTCGAGATGCAGCTCGCCCATCCCGGAGATGATCGTCTGGCCCGTCTCCTGGTCCGAGTGGACGCGGAAGGTCGGATCTTCTTCAGACAACTTCATCAGCGCGATGCCGAGCTTGTCCTGGTCGGCCTTCGTCTTCGGCTCGATGGCGACGTCGATGACCGGCGCCGGGAACTTCATCGCCTCGAGAATGATCGGATGCGCGTCATCGCACAGCGTGTCGCCCGTGCGCGTGTCCTTGAGCCCGATGGCTGCGGCGATGTCGCCCGCGCGCACTTCCTCGATCTCTTCCCGCTTGTTGGCGTGCATCTGCAGCAGGCGGCTAACGCGCTCGCGCTTGTCCTTGCTCGCGTTGTAGACGTACGAGCCCGACTTGAGCACGCCCGAGTACACGCGGAAGAACGTCAATTTTCCGACGAACGGGTCCGTCGCAATCTTGAACGCGAGGCCAGCGAACGGCGCGTCGTCATCGACTGCGCGGGTTTCGGGCTCGGTCTGATTCGGAGCGTGAGCCTGGATGGGCGGCACATCTTTAGGCGACGGCAGGAAATCGATAACCGCATCGAGCAGCGCCTGCACACCCTTGTTCTTGAACGCCGCGCCGCACATCACCGGCACGATGAATCCGCCGACCGTGGCCGCGCGGATCGCGTGCCTGATCTCGTCGTTCGTCAGCGGGATGCCGCTGAAAAACTTTTCGATGAGCTCGACGTCGTGCGAGACCGCGGCCTCGATCACTTCGTTGCGCGCCTTCTCGACTGCTTCCTTGTAGATCTCGGGGACGTCGACGATCTCGAACTTCTTGCCGAGCGATTCGTCGTCGAAGATGTACTGCTTGCGGTCGATGATGTCGATGTGGCCGGTGAACAGCTCGCCGGATCCGACGGGCAGCTGGATCGGATACGCGTCCTTGGTGAGACGGTCGCGGATCATCGCCAGGCAACGGCCGAAGTCAGCGCCCGTGCGGTCCATCTTGTTGGAGAAAATGAGGCGCGGGACCATGTAACGGTCGGCCTGGCGCCAGACCGTCTCGGTCTGCGGCTCGACGCCGGCTACGGAGTCGAGGAGCGTGACGGCGCCGTCGAGAACACGAAGCGAGCGCTCCACCTCGACGGTGAAGTCAACGTGGCCGGGTGTGTCGATGAT
>JBKJKH010000419.1:0-2720 GCA_046597595.1 Gemmatimonadaceae bacterium | reverse complement strand
ATGGTACTCGGTGCACTTGTAGTGCACGACTGCCTCGTCCGAGAGTACGGCGAACCCGTGCGCGAATCCCGCTGGCACGTAAAGTTGGCGAGCAGTCGCCGCATCGAGCACCTCCGCTACGGAGTGTCCGAAGCTCGGCGACCCGACACGGATGTCCACGGCGACGTCGAGGATTTTCCCAGCGAGAACCGACACCAGCTTGCCCTGCCCGCGCGGATGCTGGAAGTGCAGGCCGCGAAGCACGCCTCGTGTCGAGCGCGAGACGTTGTCCTGGACCCAGCGGTCCGGCATTCCAGCCTCGCGATACCGCGCTAGTTGCCACATCTCGTGAAACGACCCACGCGCGTCGCCACGCACTACGGGCGACAGAAGCAGCACACCGGGTAGCGCCGTCTCGTCGGCCCTCATGAGGTGCGCGGTTCTCGCCTGAGCAGCTCGAGCAGGTATTCTCCGTATCCGCTCTTGCGCAATTCATTCGCCAAACGCTGAAGCTGCGCACTGTCGATGTAGTGCATGCGCCACGCGATCTCTTCCGGGCAGGCGATCTTGAGCCCCTGCCGCCGCTCGATCGTTTGCACGAATGCCGACGCTTCATGCAGCGAATCGAACGTGCCTGTGTCCAGCCAAGCTGCACCACGTCCCAGCATCTCGAGCCGAATGCGGCCTCGGCGAAGGTATTCGAGATTCACGTCGGTGATCTCGAGCTCACCTCTCGGTGATGGCCGAAGCTCTCGCGCAATCTCCGTGACGGCATTGTCGTAGAGGTACAGCCCTGTGACCGCGTAGTTCGACTTCGGCGCTAGTGGCTTCTCCTCGATACTGAGCACGCGGCCCGCTTCGTCGACCTCGACGACGCCGTACCGCTCGGGATCGCGAACGTAGTAACCGAATATGGTTGCACCGGCATTACGTGCTGCGAGCGTACGCAGGTCCGTTCCGAGACCCAAACCGTAGAAGATGTTGTCCCCCAACACCAACGCGACGCTGTCGTCGCCGATGAAGGTTCGACCGATGATGAAGGCCTGTGCCAATCCCGCGGGTTCGGGCTGCACCGCGTACGTAAGCGCGATGCCCCAAGCCGACCCATCTCCGAGAAGTTCACTGAAGCGATCCGCATCGTGTGGCGTGGTGATGACGAGGATCTCACGGATTCCCGCCAGCATCAGCGTGGACAACGGATAGTAGATCATCGGCTTGTCGTACACGGGCAGCAGCTGCTTGCTCGTTACTTTCGTGAGCGGATGCAAGCGCGTTCCTGAGCCGCCAGCGAGGACGATGCCCTTCATGACGGCGCGCTCGCAGCCGCGCGGCCGAGCCGGTCGCCCGCGTAGCCGCTGGTATCCTGCACCGCGCTGCACCACGGACGATTGGCCAAATACCACGCTACCGTACGCGCGATTCCCGACGCGAAGGTTTCGCGTGCGCGCCAACCGAGCTCTCGAGCGATCTTGCTGGAGTCAATCGCATACCGCTGATCGTGGCCAGGTCGATCGGTGACGAACTCGATGAGGCGCGTGCGATCCGGCACGTCCGCGCTCGGCGCAAGCTCGTCCACCACGCGACACAACTCGCGTACGACGTCGAGATTCGTGAGCTCGGCGCCGCCTCCCACTGCGTAGGTCTCGCCGGGTTGCCCTGCTCGTGCCGCCAGCAGCAGTGCTTCCACGTGATCGTCGACGAACAACCAATCGCGCACGTTCGAGCCACTGCCGTATACGGGGAGAGGACGGTCTGTCAACGCACGCAGAATGACAAGTGGAATCAGCTTTTCCGGAAATTGATACGGTCCGTAGTTGTTCGTGCAGTTGGTCGTGACGACGGGAAGTCCATAGGTGTGGAACCAAGCGCGCGCGAGGTGATCGGCGCCTGCCTTGGATGCCGAATAGGGCGAGTTCGGCTGATATGGAGAATGCTCGTCAAATAGACCGGTGGGGCCAAGTGTACCGAACACCTCATCGGTCGACACATGGACGAATCGGAACCGGTTCGCGTCAGTACCAGTAAGCGTCCGCCAGTATTCCAGCGCTTCGGCGAGCATGGCGAAGGTACCGACCACGTTGGTTTCGATGAACGCGCCTGGCGCGTCGATCGAGCGGTCGACATGAGATTCCGCCGCCAGATGCACGATGGCCGTCGGCCGGAAGCGCGCCAGTAGCGTTCGCACGAGGTCCCGGTCGCAGATATCGCCGTGAACGTGCTCGTAACCTCGCTCACCTGACACCTCGGCAACGGACAGCACGCTCCCGGCATACGTGAGTTTGTCGAGATTCATCACCTGATGCCCATCGCGCACCGCACGTCGCACGAAGGCGGAGCCGATGAAGCCGGCGCCCCCGGTGACCAAAAAACGATCGGGACTCATTCGTCGGGTACGAAGTCAGTAGGTGCCTGAGAAACAGTTGCGGAAATATAATCGACTACTGCCCTGCCCTCCGCTCCCCCCGCTCATACACCCGCCACCGCATCCGCTCCCGCGCGCCCATCGCCCGCATCGGCTTCACGATCAACTGATTGTCCTCCAGCAACCACGACGCCTCCGCGCCATTCTTTCCGTGCAGCCGCCCGCGCCGCATGATCTCGTGGGTGAACAGCGCGAGGATGCTGCGGGAGCGCGCGGAGTGACGGACTCCCAGCGCCATGACACGCATGTTGCGGATGCGTCGCTTGCCCCACAGCAGCAGCGGCACCCCCAGTGGTAGTAGCCGTCCCGACCGGTTGCG
>JBKJKH010000292.1:0-3701 GCA_046597595.1 Gemmatimonadaceae bacterium | reverse complement strand
GTCGCGTATTTCGACGGACCGGGCGGGACACAATCGCCGCGGCCGGTAGGGGAGGCCATGCTCAACTACCTCTACCACCACAACGCGAACACGCACTGGAATTATCCGAGCAGTGCGGAGACTGACGCATTGCTCCTCGCGTCACGCAGCGCGCTGGCCGATTTCGTGAACGGTGCACCGGAGGAGATCGCGTTCGGGGCAAACATGACCACGCTCACCTTCCACCTCGCACGCGCGCTGGGGCGCGGGTGGAAGGCCGGTGACATCGTCGTGACGACCGAGCTCGATCACCATGCGAACGTCGCGCCCTGGCGCGCACTCGAGCGGGAGCGTGGAATCGTCATTCGAACCGTGCGCATGCACCCGGACACGGGCACGCTCGACGAGGCCGACCTGCACGAGGCAATTCTCGGCGGCAGGCCTCCTGTCCTTGTTGCGATCGGCGCGGCGTCGAACGCGCTTGGCACCATCAACGATGTGGACGGAATCTGTGCCCTGGCACGACAGGCCGGCGCGTTGTCGTTCGTGGATGCCGTGCACTACGCGCCGCATACGCTCGTCGACGTCGCCGCGATCGGCTGCGATTTCCTCGCATGCTCGGCGTACAAGTTCTATGGGCCGCACATCGGCGTGCTCTGGGGCAAGCGCGCATTGATCGAAGCGCTCGATGCTCCGAAGCTGGAGCCGGCGCCGAACGAAGGGGGCGAGCGGCTCGAGACGGGCACGCAGAATCACGAGGGAATCGTAGGCGCGGGCGCCGCTGTCGATTTCCTCGCTACAATTGCCGGCGGCGGTGGGTCGCGGCGCGAGAACCTGACGCGCGCGTTCTCGATCCTGCACGAGAATGGGCAGCGCCAGATCACCCGTCTATGGAACGCCCTTGGGGAGGTTGACGGCGTGACGCGGTTCGGCCTGCCCGGCGATGCGGCTCGGACACCGACCGTTGCGTTCGTGATTGATGGCGTGTCACCAGAGCGCGCCGCAGGCCGGCTCGCCGAGCGTGGCCTCTTTGTTTCGCACGGCGATTTCTACGCGCTCACCGTCATGGAGCGGCTGGGACGCATGCCCGACGGGGTAATCAGGGCAGGGTGCGCATGCTACACGTCGGACGACGAAGTGGAGCGGCTCATCGCAGCCGTAAGACAGGCAGCGCGGATGTAAAAGGATATGCGCGACGCGTGCATCAAATAATCAGGGACCAGGGACCAACTCGCTGAACGCTACTCGCCGACCTTTCCAGCCGGCGTTCTCTCCGCCCCGCGCTTCTTGCGCGACACCAGCTCTTTCTCGAACGCCGCGCGGTACGGATCGTACTGCGACCCCGGCGCCCAGAGCACCCACCCGTCATATCCCGCATCGTAGACCGCCTTCTTCTGCGCATTCAACTGCTCGGCGCCGTACTGCGGCGCGCCCAGTGTGAACGCCTGGAGATACGGCCGCACATGTTCTGCGACAGTAACTCCCAGCTTTTCGTTTCGCTCGCGGGCACGACTGATGGCAATGTTCACGATGCGGTAGGGATCAGCATTCGGGCTCGCAACGCCGAATGATCCGCGCGGATAGTGCGAGGGATACACCATCGGCAGCAACGCGTCAGTCACCGGAGCGACCTTCTCCCACTCCTGCCCGATCTCGAGCGCGCCACCCACCGTCGTCACGAGCCCGAAGATGTCTGCGGTCGAACGCGCGCCCGCCTTGTGCAGCCGGTCGCGGGCCATGGCGAGGAACGCCTTGAGATTCTCCGGCTTCGAGACGCCGCCGTGGTCCGCAAAGACCTGCGTCGGCAACGACTTGTACGGCTCGGGAAAGCGGATGTAGTCAAACTGGATCTCGTCGAAGCCGAGCTTCGCGAGTTCTTCGCCCACGCCGATGTTGTACTCCCAGAGGCCGCGGTTGTACGGGTTGACCCAGGCGAGCCCCTTCTTGTCGCGCCATACCGAGCCATCCGGCTGGCGAATGGTCCAGCTCGCATTGGCTCGGGCCGCAACCGAATCCTTGAACACCACGATGCGCGCGATCGCAAATACCCCGTGGGCGTGCATGGTGTCGATGACCGACTTGAGGTCGCGCACGACCCCGCCCGTCCCCGCAAGCTTGCGGAAGTCCGGGTTGGCGGATTCATAGTTGAGCCCGAACTCGTCCTTCATGTCCATGACGAGCGCATTGATCTCGGTACTGTCGGCAATCCCGATCATCTGCCGCATGCGCTTCCTGCTCTGTGTCGCCCAACGGTTGACGTAGAGCGCCCGGACAATAGTCGTATCGGTGATACCACCCGACGCCGGGCGCTGCGCCACTGCAGGCTGCCCCGCAGACGTTGCGCTGCCAGCGCTGCTGTCCGTTCGAGCGACGGCTCCTGAAGCGGAATCGCGCTGCGGAGTGGCTGACTTGTCCGTACCGCCACCGCAGGCGGCGAGCAGGAACGGGATCGAAAAGTACGTGATTCTCATCGTTGTTTATCAGTAGTTTTACGCGGCGCTCAGTCGTCGTTGTACACCGCCCATGCACTAAATTCCCGCCAGGAAATGCCAGCCCGATTCATCGTCGCAGTCACGCTCACCGCATTCGTGAGCATCTCCTGCGCCACCGAGCGTCCGGTGCCGGCCACCCCTCCGCCACCGGCGGAATTCCTGGTGGTCGCTGGAGATTCGACCTTCTGGGTCCGAAGTGATTCGGGCGGCGCCCGCATGCGGGGCTCTTCGCTGCTCCTGACGCGCATCGACGGCCGCTTCCAGGAAATCTACGTCGCCGACGATGACCGTTCGTACTACGACGCCGTTTTTGTGGGACAGCGGGTGTTCCGGCGAGACATCGAGCGCGGCGACTCCGTGGTGGTCTTCGACGATGCCACCGTTCCAGGCCTCGCCAGGGCGTACGCCGTTTCCCATCCATCCGAGACGCCCCTCCAGCCTGATGAGGACGGCTCCGAGCATCCGGCGACCGTCGCCACGACCGAAGTCACCATCGTGGACGTGCACGGACCCTTTCTCAGTTATGAATATCACGCTGACCTCGACGTGGCCGGGGGTGTCGACACGCACTCGATGCGCCGGGGAGTGATCGACTTGCGCACCGGCGCCCCGGCGACACTGTCGCGGATCTTTGGCGCGGCCGCCGCGCCTCAGGTAGTGGAAGCGGGACTCACGGCCCAGCGTCGCATCGCGGACTCGGTACGCGCGTCATCCGACCCGCGCGCTCCCTTCGCCGCCCGCTCCCTCGACGCCTTCCGATTCGACACCACGAGTTTTGTTCTCTCCGACGAGGACGGCATTCCAATGGTTGCTTTCGCTGTCCCGGGCACGGGTCCAGCCGCAGGTGGCCTCGCGATCCCGCTGCCCTCGGTCCGCGCGCCACGCGCTGCATGGTGGGCCGACGAGGTGCGAGGCACGCTGCCGAGCGTGATTGATCGCGATGGAACCGAACGGTGGCGCCGTGCGGGCTACGAGGTCGTCGCCCGCTATGATTCGCTCAGCGACAAGGTTGCGATCTCGATTCGGAACCCTCAGCGCCGGGAGTGGAAGCTCGAGCGCGTTGGCGGCCCCATTCACAAGATCTATTGGCTCGATCGCCCCGACATCGGTGCGTCGCAACGGGAAGCCCTTGAACGCGCGTTCGACGAATCGGCCTTCTATGGAGACAGGATGACTGCTGTCAGCCGTCGTGGACCTCGCCCGCAGCCGGCACTCACCCGGACCGGATAC
>JBKJKH010000084.1:0-6386 GCA_046597595.1 Gemmatimonadaceae bacterium | reverse complement strand
GTCGAGGAGGTCATGACGATCCTCGGCGTGAAGGGAACTAGTCATCCCGAGCGCAACGAGAGGTCTGCACCTCGTAGTCATCCCGAGCGCAGCGAGAGGTCTGCACCTCGTAGTCATCCCGAGCGCAGCGAGGGATCTGCACCTCGTAGTCATCCCGAGCGCAGCGAGGGATCTGCACCTGCGGCTGACTGGCGATCCGCCCTGCGTGAGGCGGGTGCCGCCCCAACCGAGCGGAAACGTGCGACACCCCCAGTCGCTCCGCTCCCTCGGGATGAAAAGCCAGAGAAGGGCCACCGCTTCGAGGCCCCTTCAGGCGCCAACGCCGCTCCAGTCGCCGAGCCTCAAGAGGGCATCACGGTCGGTCCCAGTACAGGGGCGCACGATCCAGTTCCGGAACTCACCTCGCTCGACGCCATCGCGCAGGCGGTCGCGGAATGCCGCAGGTGTCCGCTCTACGCCTCCGCCACCAAGCCGGTCCCGGGAGAAGGCAATCCCAACGCCGATCTCGTCTGCGTGGGCGAGGCACCCGGCGAAAACGAGGACCTTGAAGGCCGGCCGTTCGTCGGCGCATCCGGCCAGCTCCTCACGAAGATTCTCGCGGCCATCGACCTAAAGCGTGAAGAGGTCTTCATCTGCAACGTCCTGAAACATCGGCCGCCGGGCAACCGGAATCCGGCACCGGATGAGATCGCGGCGTGCAGCCCATACCTGGTTCGCCAGATCCAGTTGATACGACCGAAAGTGATTCTGGCGTTCGGAAAATTTGCAGCGCAAACGCTTCTTGAATCGGATCTTTCGTTGGGAGATCTTCGGAGCAAGATTCATCGGTACCACGGGGTGCCGCTCATCGCGACGTACCACCCAGCGGCTCTGCTTCGCAACTCTTCATGGAAACGCCCCGCGTGGGAAGATGTCCAGCTCGCACGTAGAATACTCGATCGCGCCACACCCCTCGGACCGCGCGCCTGATCCGTACCGCGAGCGCCAGCCGCCGTACTCCGAGGAAGCCGAAGAGGCCGTGATCGCGGCCATGATGATCGACACCAGCGCCATTGATCGCGCCGGTGAGATCGTCAAGGACGTCAGCTTCTATCGACCGGGCCACCGCAGGATCTTCCGCGCGATGATCGGGCTCAATGAGCGTGGCAGCATCGTGGACGCGCTCACGCTTGCGGACGAACTGGCGCGCCGTGGAGAGCTTGCCGAGAGCGGAGGCAAGGAGTACATCGGCTACCTCGTGGATCGCGTGCCGACGTCGGCGAACGTCGAGCATCACGCTCGCATCGTCCGCGACAAGGCAATCCTGCGCCGGCTCATCGAGGCCGGGACGAGCATCGTTGGGGAAGCGTTCGAGGGGCGCATCCAGACCGCCGACCTGCTCGACGACGCCGAGCGCAAGATCTTCGAGATCTCGCAGGATCAGGGCGGCCAGGAGTTCGTGCGGCTCAAGGAGCTGCTCTGGCCGGCCATGGAGCACATCGAGGAGCTCCAGCGCCGCGAGGACAAGCTCACCGGTGTGCCCAGCGGATTTAACGATCTCGACGCCATGACCCTCGGCTTCCAGCCCGGGGATCTCGTGATCATTGCCGCCCGGCCTTCCATGGGGAAGACGGCGTTCGTGCTGAACATCGCGCAATACGCCGCCATCGAGCGCAAGAGTAAGGTTGCGTTCTTCTCGATTGAAATGAGTAAGGAGTCTCTCGTGCAGAGACTCCTCGCCGCGGAAGCACTCGTCGACTCACAGGGCATGCGCCGGCCAAAGGGGCTGCGCGATGACGAGATCGCGCGCCTCGCCCGCGCGGCGGGTGTGCTCATCAACGCCCCGATCTACATCGACGACAGCGCGGCGATGACCGTCCTCGAGATGCGGTCCAAGGCGCGCCGCCTCAAGGCAGACATCGGTCTCGACTGCATTGTCGTGGACTATCTCCAGCTCATCTCGTCCTCCAGCTCCTTCGAGAACCGGGTGCAGGAGATCAGCCATATCTCGCGCTCCCTCAAGGCCTTGGCCAAGGAGCTTCAGGTTCCGGTTCTCGCACTCTCTCAGCTCTCGCGCGCCCCGGAGCAGCGGAGCGGTGCGGACAAGGGACGCCCGCAGCTCTCCGACCTCCGCGACTCCGGCGCCATCGAACAGGACGCCGACGTCGTGCTCGGTATCTATCGCCCGGAGCAATACGCGGAACGTGACGAGCGTGGGATGCCGCGCGACAAGGATGGCAACTCCATCGAGGGTCATGCCGAGATCATCGTGCTCAAGCAGCGCAACGGGCCCACCGGTCAGGTGAAGCTGCATTTCGACAAGCAGTACACGCGTTTCCGGAATGTGTCGAACCGCCCGGAGATCGCGGCGAAGAGTGGGGCGCACAACTAGCGTGCACGCGTTCGTGCAGTGAAAGGCTCGGAATTTTCTACCACAGAGGGCGCGAAGGACGCGGAGGACTGCTCAGGTTTCCATCCGTCGCGCATTCATGCTCCTCATCTTCTTGAATTTTTCTTAGTGTTGCGCGGCATTGATCCTCTGCGTTTTTCCTCTGCGCCCTCTGTGCCCTCTGCGGTAGATTTGCCGTTCCTTTCCCCCGAAACGATCTCCGCTCGAGCGCGATAACAACCGTGGCCAAGGCACGTACCGTATACCGCTGCACCGAATGCGGCGCCGAGCACAGCAAGTGGCAAGGACGCTGTGACACGTGCGGGGAATGGAACACCCTCGGCGAAGAGATCGTCGCGGCCCCGCAGACGAATACCGCGAAACGCTTCGGCACCGGCAATGCGGCCAGGAGCACAGGTGCGGCGTCGGGAGCCGTCGTGCGCGTGCGCGATGTCGAAGGCACCGAGAGGAACCGCGTCCACACCGGCCTCGGCGAGTTTGACTTCGTCCTCGGCGGCGGCATCGTCCCGGGATCCATGGTGCTTGTCGGCGGCGAGCCAGGCATTGGAAAATCGACGCTCCTTCTCCAGGTCGCAGCGCGCATTCACGAGATCGGCCACTCCGCGCTGTACGTCTCCGGTGAGGAATCACCACTGCAGGTAAAGCTGCGCGCCGACCGCCTCGGGCCCGGCGCGGGCGATGTCGAGCTGCTTGGCGAGACACTGCTCGAGACGATCATCGCGACCGCAGCCGCGCGCCGTCCAACGGTGCTCGTCGTCGACTCAATCCAGACCGTCTTCACGAGTGAGCTCGAGGGCGCGCCAGGAAATGTCGGCCAGGTGCGCGAATGCGCCGCCCGCCTCATGCGGTTTGCGAAGGAGAGCGGCACTGCGGTCTTCGTTGTTGGCCATGTGACCAAGGGCGGCGGGATCGCCGGGCCAAAGACGCTCGAGCACATCGTGGATACCGTGCTGTACTTCGAGGGCGAGGGATCAGTCGATCACCGGATCCTGCGTGCGACGAAGAATCGTTTCGGCAGCGTGGACGAGATCGGCGTTTTCCGCATGCGCGAGTATGGGCTCGACCCGGTGATGAATCCCTCCGAGCTCTTTCTCGGCGATCGTGCTGCGGGCGCGTCGGGAAGTGCCGTCGCCGCATTGCTCGAGGGGTCGCGTCCCATCCTGGTGGAAGTGCAGGGCCTCGCGGCCAAGGCCGGATTTGGAACGCCGCAGCGCGTGGCAACCGGTTTCGACGGCCGGCGCCTCGCATTGCTGCTCGCGGTGCTCGACAAGCGCGTAGGGCTGTCGTTCTCCCAGCTCGACGTGTTTCTCAACGTCGTCGGTGGCGTGCGGATGAACGAGCCGGCGGGCGACCTCGCGGTTGCAGCAGCGCTCGCAAGCAGCGTTTATGACAAGGCACTACCGGCTGACGCGGTGTTCCTCGGCGAGGTCGGCCTCGGTGGCGAGATCCGTCCCATCTCGCAGGTCGAGCGAAGGCTGGCGGAAGCGGCGAAGATGGGGATGACGCGCGCGTTCCTGTCGGATCGCGCCGCGCCGAAAAAAGCCGTGAAGGGGATGAATATTGTTGGTGTCCGGACGCTTTCTGATGCGCTCGAGCGGGCGTTTGCTTGATGAGGCTTTCGGGTGGGGTGAAGGATGGGGCAACGCGGACTTACGCGGACACCAACGGACACTCGCAGACCTTTCGTGAAAGGATCCTGCCGCCACAGCAACAAGAAAACAATGAGGCTTGTCATGCAATTGTTTTTTCCACGCGCATTGATGCCGTCCGCGCATATCCGCTAGTGTCCGCGAGTGTCCGCGTTCCATCGTCGTCCTCTCCGAGCAGGGATGTATGACCCGAGCGATGCCCGCGCCTGACGTAGGCGTCATCATCGTAGCGGCCGGCTCGAGTACTCGACTGGGCGGGAAGGAGCTCAAGCAGTTCCGCTGGCTCGCGGGAAAACCGGTGCTGCTGCACTCTGTCGAGACGTTCCTCAAGCGGCCCGATGTCGCGCTCGTCATCTGCGTGCTTCCCAGGAGTCACGCCGGTGACCCTCCGCCCTGGCTCTTTCAGGCGGACACCGACCGGTTGCTCGTCAGCGTCGGCGGCACGGCGCGTGGCGATTCGGTACTCAGTGGCCTCGAAGACCTGCCCGACGAAGCCACCATCGTCCTCGTACACGACGCCGCCCGGCCGCTTGCCACCGACGACACCATCGACCGCGTCATCGATGAGGCGCGTCGCGGACGCGGCGCGGTGGCCGCACTCCCCGTCGTCGACACGCTCAAGGAAGTGGATGCGGATGGGAGGATCGTCCGCACCATCGACCGCCGGGGACTCTGGCGCGCGCAGACACCGCAGGGATTCCCCCGCGAGATGATCGAGCGCGCCTACGTCGAGGCGAAGCGTGAAGGAATAGCCGCGACTGACGATGCGGCCCTGTGCGAGCGGCTCGAGATGCCCGTCGTCGTGGTGCGCGGAAGCGAGCGCGCGATGAAAGTGACGGAGGAGTCCGACTTCGCCCGCGCTGAGAAACTCGCTACTCTTTCCGAGTGAAAGAGCAGCGCCCTGTCCCATTCTGGTCACCCGCTGAGGTCGAATCGTCGCTGCGCGGCACGATTGAGCATCTCGCGAACGGTGGCGTCCTCGGCTACCCCACGGAAACCGTATATGGTTTTGGTGGCGCGCCCGATCACGACTCAGTCGAAACGCTGGTGCAGCTCAAGGGGCGTCCACCGGGGAAGCCGTTCCTCCTGCTCATCGCCGGCACCGACATGCTGACGCGCCTCGACCTGAATCTCCCCGGCGATGCCGCGCGCCTGGCGGCACGGCATTGGCCCGGGCCCCTCACGCTCGTCCTGCTCGGCGGCGACCGCCGCGTGCCCGCACGCTTGCGCGGCCCCGAAGGGGGCGTCGCCGTCCGGTGGACTCCGCACGTCGCACTGCAACGCCTCATCCGTGCGTACGGTGATCCCATCACATCCACCAGCGCGAACAAGCCCGGTATTCCCCCCGCCGTGGCCGCTTCCGAAATTGTGAAGCAGTGGGGTGACGCGATGGGCCGTGGCATCCTGCGCGTGCTCGACGGCGGGCGGCTTGCGCCATCGCCACCCTCCACGGTTGTGGACTGCACGGGTCGTCGCCCGCGCGTGATTCGCCCCGGCGCGATTCCCGCATCCGTGCTCCGCGAGAGTGCACCCGACCTGATTGGTGATGCGTGATGGCGCAGAAGATACTTTTTGTGTGCAGCGGGAACACCTGCCGAAGCCCCCTCGCTGAAGTGATTGCGAGAAAGCTGATTGCGGAGATCGGCGTGCGGGACGTCGAAGTTGGCAGCGCAGGAAGCAGTGCGCGGGACGGGTCCGCCGCGTCCGACGGGGCTCTCCTCATCGGCATCGAACGCGGACTCGACCTCAGCCCGCATCGCTCGCGTGCGCTCACCCGCGATCTCGTGGCGCAGGCCGACCTGATTCTCGCGATGGGACAACAGCATCTCGTCGCGGTCCTGAACCTCGGCGGCGTCGGAAAGGCCTACCTGCTCACCGCGTACGCAGCGCGCTCGAGCGCGGGAGAGGACATCGAAGATCCGTTCGGCGCCGATCTTCAGGCCTACCGCGCCACCGCAACGGAACTCTCGCGAGAAGTACGACTCGCAGTGGAGCGCTACGCTGCCGAACGACCGCAGGGCACCTCGTGAATCCGCTGCCGGGTGCGCTTCTGCTGATCGGGCACCCTGTCGCGCACTCTCCATCGCCCGCCTTCCAGAATGCCGCGCTGCGGCACGCCGGCATTGCACTCGAGTACACGGCCCTGGACGTCCCCCCAGAAGACTTCGACGCGGCCACCGCGAGGATTCGCGCGATCCGTGCGGCCGGCAACGTCACCGTGCCGCACAAGATCGCCATGTTCGACGCGTGCACGGAGGTGACGCCGATCGCGCAGCGCGCGGGAGCGGTCAATGCGTTCCGCGCGCTGGATGATGACCAGCTCGTCGGTCACAATACCGATGTGGGCG
>JBKJKH010000550.1:0-4841 GCA_046597595.1 Gemmatimonadaceae bacterium | reverse complement strand
ACAGGAAAACGAGACGCGGCGTGACCTGCGCCTTCAGCTGCGCATGGGTGATTCCGCGCAGCAGAATCGTGTCGAGACGCTGCTCGACGATCTGCTCGCAGTGCAGAAGCGTCGTATTGAGCTGCACGAGCAGGAAGATCGCGAGCTGCGCGGCTTTCTCACGCCGGTTCAGCGGGCACGCTTCTACGGACTCAAGGAGCAGCTCCGTCGTCGCGTGGAAGAGGTGCAGATGAAGCGACGGGGCCCACCGGGCGGCAATCCTCCCGGTGGCGGAATGGGTCCGCCGCCTATGTAGAGGCGGGTTTCAGTTTCGTAAGTATCTCGGCGAGCTTGGTGAGGCAGTCCTCGAGCTCGCCGAGCGTGTGTTCGCCCATGTGACCAATGCGCACAGAGGTCTCGCGCAGCGGCCCGTAGCCGGCCGCGATGGTAAAACCTGCCTCGACCATTGCGGCCGCGACCACCGCGCCGCTCAAGCCGGCGGGCATGGTGATGCAACTGACCGTAGGGGAGCGCTCTCCCTCAGGCGACAGCAGCCCGATGCCGGCGAACGCACCGCTCATCTCCTCGGTCCAGGCGACCGTCCTGTCGGCCATGGCCTTGTGGCGCGCCCAACGCGCTTCGATGCCTTCCCTCACGACCAGCTCGAGCTGGGCATCGAGCGCATAAAAGAGGGAGAGCGCAGGAGTATTGGGCGTCTGCCGCTTGGCCGCGAACGTGTCGAATTCCACCACGTCGAAGTAGGTGCCGCGATCCGGGATTGACTCGGCATTCTTGACGAATCGCTCCGACGCCACGGCAAAGGCGAGCCCCGGTGGAACCGCGAGCGCCTTCTGCGAGCCGGTGAAGAGGAAGTCGAGCCCCCAGTCATCGGGCAGGATCGGTGCGCCGCCAAGGCCACTCACACTGTCCACGAGCACCGTGACGCCGTGCTTCGCACACACCTCCGCCACTGCCTTGATATCGCTGAGCGCGCCGGTGGATGTCTCGGAATGCACGACCGTCACGGCGGCGAACTTTCCCGCCGTGAGATGCTGGTCGACAACCGTCGCGTCGGCACCGCGTCCCCACTCGACATCGATGACTTCGACGTCGCGCCCGGCGGAGCGCGCAACGTGCGAGAAGCGCTTGGCGAACGCCCCGTTCACGACGCTCAGCACGCGTCCCGGTGGCGCGTTCCGCACTGACGCTTCCATCAGTCCCGTCGCGGACGAACTGCTGATATACACTGGCCGCGTAGTGCGAAAAACATTGGTGAGCCCCGCCTGCAACCGCGCGAACAGCGCCTCGAATTCCAGCCCGCGATGGGCAATCATCGGCCGGGTCATCGCGTCGAGCACTTCGGGCCGCACCTCGGTGGGGCCGGGCAGGAAGAACTGGCCGTACTTCGGATCCGTTTTGGTCATGCGAGGACGAGAGAAACGAGTTCCTGAAAAGACGCGATCTCGAAATCTGCCTGCGCGGCAACGGGCGCGCGTCGCACAAATCCCGTGAACGCGGCGAAGGCATCGAGCGCCGGACGCATCGCGAGATCCGTCATGCCGTCACCAACCGCCAGCGTGGGGCGGGGAAGGCGCAACCGCTCGGCGATTTCAATCTTCCCGGCGCTCCGCGTGAGCGGCGACCCGCGCTCGAAAGAATACTCGCCGTCACGTCCGAACGAGATGGAGACGGCGTGCAACTCAGCGCTGGCAAACCCGAGCGACTCCGCCAGCGGCAGGATCGCCTCCCGCAACCCACCCGAGACGAGCACAACTGCAACGCCGTTCGCGCGTAACTCGGCGAGCGCTGCGCCGGCACCTGGCGCAATGGCTGCCTGATACGCCGCTGCCAGCGCCTCGATCTCCAGCGGCGTCGGCTTGATGAGCCCCAACCGGGCACCATAGACGTCCTCGAGCGCGATCTCACCTGCCATCGCGCGGTCGGTGAGTGCCGCGACTTCACGCGCGACGTCGGCGCCGCGCTGCTCCGCGAGCCAGTCGATTCCCTCGATGCCTGTGACAGTCGAGTCCACGTCGAGGATGACGCTCACAAATCGCGTCACAGAATATTTCCCGGCGCGAGGAGGCCGTGCGGGTCGAGCTCGCGCTTCACAGCCCGCATGACATTGCGCTGGAGCGCGGTCATCTGCAGCGGAAGCCATTTTGCCTTGAGCTTGCCGATCCCATGCTCGGCGGCGACGGTCCCACCCATCGACAATACACTGCGCAGCGTCTCCTCGACCGCACTGTCGACACGTGCAAGCTCGTCGGCATTGTGGGCGATGAAGTTCTCGTGCGGGTGCCCGTTGCCCGCGTGCCCGTACACGACTGGCGGTTCCACACCCGCACGCTCGGCAGCAGCGCGCGCGATGTGCACGGCCTCCTCGAGCCGGCGATGCGGAACCGCCCAGTCGGTGGAGACCTTCCGGCCCCCATCCGGACGACATCGTGCGCCACGCTCGTTCATCGTCGCGGGGATGAGGTGCCGGCGGCGGCGCGCCTCGCGCAGCGAAGACTCTCCGTCAAAGACCTCGATGTCGTCAACCGTCGCCTGCATGCGTTCGGCGAGCGCGAGCCATTCATCAAGCGCCTCGGGGTCGTCGCGGTCGTCCTCGGTGTAGACCATCGCCTGCGCATTCCAGGCGGCGCCCGACGCCGCCTCGCCTCGCGCAAGCGCGAGTGCGCGTTCGTCAAAGAATTCGAGGCAACGCGGCCGGAGTGCGCGCTCCTCGCGCGCCGCGACGATGAATGCGAAGGCGTTCGCTTCGCTCGCAAATGGTATCGCGAGGCCGATGACATGCGCGGGGAGCGGCAGCAGGGAAAGCTCCGCATCGACAATGATGCCGAGTGTGCCCTCGCTGCCGACAAACCAGTCCACCGGATCCTGCGCGAACGACAAGCCAACGGTGTTCTTCTCCAGCGCTGGGCGGCGCACTGCGATGACCGATCCGTCAGCCATCACGACCGTCAGGGCGCGCACATGCGCGCGGGTCGCCCCGTAGCGCAACGTGCGCGCTCCCGATGCGTTACAGGCAATCGCACCACCGATCGTGACGTCATCCTCGCTCGTGGGATCGGGCGCGAGCAACAGGCCCTCGGCGGCGAGCGTGCGCTTCACTTCACCAAGTCGCGCGCCGCATTCAACGCGGATCCAGCGCTCTGCGGCATTCACCTCGAGAACGCGATCGAGCGCGCCGAGGTGAAGGAGCAGCCCACGATCCGTGATGGAGGCGCCCGTCGTGCTCGTTTGCCCACCGGCCGCGGTGATTGGCGTGCGCGACGCGGCGCACTCCGTGACCAGCGCAATCACTTCGTCCCGCGAGCGTGGTCGTGCGACGGCATCGGGTATGAGGCGCAGCCCCGACGCGTCGGAGGCGACCGACTCGCGCACGGACACGTCCGTGCTGGAACCGGCAGGAGCGGTCACCCGCCGCGAAAGCGAACGATCGTGGCCGACGTGACGTCGGGAATCGCGAGGAGGCTCGCGCGCACATCTTCGTTGACGTCGCCGTCGACCGAAATCGCCGCCAGCGCTTCGCCACCCTGTGCGAGACGCGCCTGGTGATACTCGGCGATGTTGATCGACGCATTGCCGAGCACCGTACCAACGCGGCCGATGACGCCGGGCACGTCGTTATTGGTGAGGATGATCAGTGAGTCACGCGGGGCGACATCCACATGGAAGCCGCCGATGCGTGTGAAACGCATCGTTCCCCCCGGGGGCGAGACGGCGGCGACGGCGATCTCCTGCATCCCGCCGCTGATGGCGACTTCCACGCTGAACGGCGTCGCGGTGGACGGCGCCTCTCCAGCGAAGAACTCGATGCCGCGCTGCGCCGCGATGGAGCGCGCATTGATGAGGTTGAGGCGCTCGGTATCCACGATTCCCTCGAGCGCGCCAATTGCTGCGGAGGAGAGCAGGGCCTCGAGCCCGGACGAGAGCCCAGAGCCCGCCCGCACGGCCAGACGCTGCACGACACGGGAGCCTCGCGCCGCGAGGATCGCGCGGGCGAGCGATGCCGACTTGCGCGCCGCGTCGAGGGCGGGGCCAAGTTCGCCCCAGTCGGCGCCCTCCATGCCGACAACGTTCAGTGACCGTGACAGCTCACCATGCAGGAGCGTATCGCGCACCGCCTCGCAGACATCAACCGACACGTTCCGCTGCGCTTCCGCCGTGCTGGCGCCGATGTGCGGCGTGAGGACGATGTTCGGCGCGTTGCGCAGCACGTGGTCGACGGTAATCGGCTCCTTCACGTAGACGTCGACGGCCGCGCCCGCGATCTGGCCCGCCGTGAGTGCCGCGGCAAGGGCTGCTTCGTCGATGATCCCCCCGCGCGCGAGGTTGGCGACGATTGCGCTGGAACGGAGGCGTGCCAGTTCGCGCTTACCGATCATGCCTGTGGTCTCGTCGTTCAGGGGCACGTGCACGGTGATTACGTCCGCGTCATCGAGCGCAGCCTCGAGCGTCGCATGACGCCGCACCTTGCACGAGCGGAAGCGCTCCTCGGAGACATACGGATCGTACGCGGTGACGTTCATCCCGAACGCGTGCGCGCGTCCGGCGACTTCGGTGCCGATGCGGCCCAGGCCGACGATGGAGATCGTCTTCCCCTTGAGCTCGCGACCGAGCAGCGATGAGCGCGCCCATGTCCCTTCGTGGGTGGCGACGTCGGCGTGGGTGAGGTGTCGCAAGTTCGAGAGCAGGACCCCGAAGAGCAATTCCGCGACGGCCACCGAGTTGCCGGCGGGCGCATTGATGACGGCGACACCGAGTCGCGTGGCCGTGTCCACGTCGATGTTGTCGATGCCGACGCCGGCGCGCCCGATGACCTTGAGCTTCGTCGCGCGCGTGAGGAGTTCTTC
>JBKJKH010000489.1:0-5514 GCA_046597595.1 Gemmatimonadaceae bacterium | reverse complement strand
GTCGGTACCGCGCCCGCCGCCGACGCGCTGGCCGGCCCCGAGCTTCACGCTCAGCGCGCCGACGATCGCGTTTGCGAGTTCATCCTGGACCTGGAAGACATCGCTGACCTCGCGCTCGTAGCTTTCACTCCATACCGTGAGTCCATCGGCGGCATTTGTGAGGCGCGCGGAGAGGCGCATGCGTTTTCCCGAGCGGCGAACCGAGCCCTCGAGTAGCGTGCGGACGTTGAGGGTTTTTGCAATCTCGGCCGGCGATGCATTCCTGCTGCGGAATGCGAAGGCAGCGGTGCGTGACGCCACGCGGAGACCCGGCACTTTGGAAAGCGCAGCGGTCAGTTCCTCGGCCATGCCGTCCGCGAAATACGCGTCGGCGCTGTCGCCACCAAGGTTTGTCAGGGGGAGCACCGCGATCGACTGTGCGCTTGCCTTCGGCGCCGATGCTTGCTTCGCAAAGAACCACGCAGCGGTCGCAGCGAGGACCGCGGCCAGTGCGGCGCCGGTGATCAGCAACGCCCGATGCCGGCTACGCTTCGTCGGCGCACTGGAGACCCACTGTCCGCTGAGCAATCCCGGATCGTCGAGCGCGCGGAGGAGGTCAGTGCCAGACTGCGGACGCTCAGCGGGGTCCTTTGCGAGCGCACCCATGACGAGCTCGATGAGCGCGTTCGGCGCATCCGCGCGTTTCGCCGCCAGCGGTGGCGGCGCTTCCGTCATGTGCGCGGCGAAGAGCTGGTGCGGGGGGCGTCCATGGAAGGGCGGAGTGCCCGCGAGCATCTCGTACGCCATGACGCCGAAGGCGTAGACATCGGCGCGATGATCGGTGTCAGGATCGCCTGCCGCCTGTTCAGGGGCCATGTACACCGGCGTCCCCAGTGACGTGCCGACCTGGGTCAACGTGCCACCAGGCGCTTTCGCGCGCGACGCGGCCAGTGCTTTCGCGATGCCGAAGTCCGTGACGACCGCCGCGTCGCCGGAAAGGAGCACGTTCTCGGGTTTGATGTCCCGGTGCACGACTCCGCGTTCGTGGGCGTACTTGAGCGCGCGTGCGACATCGCGCAATACGCTCACGACCTCGGCGACCGGCATTGGGCCGCGCTCGAGTCGCGCGCGCAGCGTCAGCCCGTCGACGAACGGCATTGTGTAATACGGCAGCCCGCCGAGGTCAGCGGCTGCGAGCACCGGGACGATATTCGCCTGCTGCAAAGCTGCTGCGAGCCCAATTTCCCGCTCGAAGCGCTCGGCGCTGACTCCAGCGGCGAGTTCCGGTGCGAGGACCTTGATCACGACCTTGCGGTGCAACCGAGACTCGTTGGCGAGGAACACGCGCGACATGCCGCCGCCGCCGAGCTCACGCTCGATAGTGTATGCGCTGCCAAGGGCAGCCTGGAGTTGCTCGCTGAGCTCGTCTGTCACGATCTCACAATCTAGGACTCCGACACCGTCACTGTGCCCAAAGGTCTGCGGACGCATGGCGAACACAAAAAACCCTCTTCCCGGTGTGAGAAGAGGGTTCGACTGAGTCCAGCCCTGTCGCGTCTATCCGCGGGAAACCCGGTGCGAGAGCGTCGGCAGGTAAACCCGCGCCGCGCGGCGGTCTTCGTCGGAGAAAAGGTCGCTCTCGGTGGCGACGTGCCACGACGCGAGGACTTCGTCACACAGCTCCCGGAGTCGCGGCCGAGTGCGCCGGTCTTCGCGGTTGCCGAGGAGCAGGTCCTTCACGGTAGCCAATGCACTCATCGGCGTGCGCGTGGCATGGAGGGGTGTCAGCGGTCGCGTGATACGCATGATGAGATCGGCGGTTGAATCAGACTGTTTGTTGATGCAGCCAAGCCACGACGCCTAAGTGCACAAGACGGACCAGACTGGCTGGGGTGACGATGGTCACGTGGCGCGGAAAGCACCGTGCGCTACATCACTCGTGCTCACTCGTCTACGTCACTCGTCGTGAACGCTCTGCCCTGCTCGCGGAAATCGGTCTGGCCCGTATCTCGCCATTGCTCAGAAGCCATCACGGTACACTCACGCCCTGCTCCAGAGACAGACATGCATCGGCTCGCCAGTTACTCGCTTTCGCTTTCGGTAGCACTCAGCCTCGTCCTCAGCGCCTGCAGCAGTGGTGAAAAGAGTGGCGAATCAAGCGGAGAGGTCGCGAAAGGCACCTGGTCTCCGTCGAGGACGAAGGACATCAAGGGTGTGGACGCTGGTCTTGTGCGTGCCGAGATCGGCAAGCTCGCGTCGGGTGGCCGTCCAAAGTGGATGACTGACCACCAGTGGGAGCACA
The DNA here is from genome assembly GCA_046597595.1 of Gemmatimonadaceae bacterium. Lineage (GTDB taxonomy): Bacteria > Gemmatimonadota > Gemmatimonadetes > Gemmatimonadales > Gemmatimonadaceae > JBKJKH01. The sequence continues at coordinate 3,233 of JBKJKH010000489.1, read as the reverse complement.
CCAAGCTGACTTACAAGCAGTACAGCAACGGACCGATCTGGCTGGAAAACGACGGCGCCGGACGGCGGGCCAAGTCGCTCGCGATGACCTTGACGTCGGCGCACGGCGATGGACTTCGCCTCGACGCATATCCCCTTGCCGAGATCACCGGCGCCTTGAACGCGCTGAAGGCCGGCGGCCAGCAGACGCCTGCAATGCTTGCACAGACAGACCTCTTGCTGACCGCTGCCTATGTCTCGATCGCTGAGGACCTGCTCACCGGTCAGGTCGATCCGCGCTCGGTGTCGCAGTCGTGGAACATCGATCCGCAGGAGGAGAGTGTCGACAGCGCGATCATTCGCACGGTGCGCGCGGAGAATATCGAGGAGGCGCTGGCCAGCATGCGTCCGCGCGACGATGACTACGTCTTTCTCCAGGCGGAACTCGACCGCTATCGCGAGCTTGTCGTGAAGGGCGGATGGGGCACCGTGCCAGGCGGCAAGTCGGTGGCTCCCGGAGCGAAGGATTCTCCCGCCCGGATCGCGGCGTTGCGCGCGCGCCTGGCTGCCGAAGGGATTGTCCTGCCCGCGGCACCTGCGGGCGGTGTGTACGACGGTGCGCTTGCCGGCGCTGTTGCGACATGGCAGTCCACGCATGGCATCGGAGTGGACTCGATGCTTGGTGCCGAAACGCTCGAAGCCCTCAACCGTCCAGCCGCCTATCGCCTTGGACAGATTGCGGCGAATCTCGAACGACTCCGCTGGATGCCCCGGTCCCTCGGGTTGCGATATCTCGTCGTGAACGTGCCGGCCTTCCGCGTCGAGGGCTATGAGGACGGGAAGAAGGCCATCGAGATGAAGGTCATCGTCGGGTCAGACTTCACGGACCGCGCGACTCCCGTGTTCAGCGATACGATGACGCACGTTGTCTTCCGGCCCTATTGGAACGTGACTGACGACATCGCGAACAAGGAACTGTGGCCGAAGATCCGCGCGAATCCCGGGTACATGGAAGCGAACGACTATGAGACGTTCAAGGACGGTGGTGTCACGCGAATTCGCCAGCGTCCCGGTCCAAAGAACTCGCTCGGTCTGGTGAAGTTCCTGTTCCCGAATGCGTTCAACATCTACCTGCACGATACGCCGAACCAGAAGCTTTTCGAGGAAGACGTCCGCGCCTTCAGCCACGGCTGCATCCGTCTCGAGAAGCCGGCCGAGCTCGCACAGTGGCTGCTGAAATGGGATGCGGCAAAAGTCCAGGCGGCGATGGAGAACGGACCCAACGACACGCGCGCCAACCTGCCGAAGGCGATCCCTGTGTACATCGGCTACTTCACGACGTACAAGCGTGACGGGAAGCTCTTCTTCGGCAATGATCTCTACGACCGCGACGACAAGCTTGTTGTCGCGATGGCAGCGGGTGGCTCATCGGGAGAGGCGATCAAGGCCGCGCAGGAATTGCGGGCCACTGTAGGAGGCTAGGACGCGCGGACGCAGGGCAGACTGACGAGCACAAAGCCTCGTTCAGTCTGCCGGCACGCGGGAGCTGGGCGAAGGAACCGCCGAGACATTCACGTCGATCGGCAGGCGAATGCCGTTTCGCAACTCGGTGATATCGAGCCTGCCCTGCCAGACAGCGGCGAAGGAATGCCCGACTTCATGGGGCTCCTTGTCATCCGAGAAGTTGCGCGCGCTCGCGATCCAGAATTTCGGCTCTTCGGTTACACCCTGCGCGAGGAACTCGGCCTTCACGTCATCGTAGATGCGCTGGGCGTTCCAGGTGTGCGCGTAGATCCCCGGCGTGAAGCGGCCGTCCGTGAGAACAGCCCGGACCCATGTGCGGTAGTAGTCCCGCATCGCCATTGGCATCCGTTCCATCCGCTCGATGTCGAGGAATACGATCGTGCCGCGGGGGAAGCCTTCTGCTTCCGTGGCGCGGATTGCATCCGCAGCTTCGATCTGTCCCCGCGAGCCGCTGACGAGATTTGTTCCGCACTCGTCGATGGGCCGCGCCGTTGGCACGACCGTAACGCGATACGGCGTCCGAATCGTTCGCTTCTCGGGTGCGCGCTTGCTCACCCAACGGGAAGTCTTTTTTCCATTGCGCGTCACCGTCTGTTTCACGCGACGCGTGACGTTCACCGTGCGGGTGGAGGTCCGGTAGCGCGTCTCGAACTGTGAAGGCGTGCGCTCCCAGGTCTGTTGTCCGACATAAATGACCGCGAGCCCCCAGCCCATCTCGAGAAGCTCTGCCCGCTGGCCAGACCACGAATTGTCCTTGTGGCAGGGAGCCGGCAGGTAGTAGCCAACCCAGCGGTAGGTGTCGTCCTCTCGCCACGCACGCATGGCGCGGTCACCCGGGTAAATATTGGTGTCGAAACCGGCATACGACGCCCGTGTTTCCTTGTTCGCCACGGCAATGATTTTCCCCGGAACGTCAGGAACGGAACTGACGAGTCCGCCAATAACATCGTCCACGACACCCGTGCGATTCGTTGCCCCGAAGACCACCGCTGACAGAACCAGCGGGATGGCATAAAGGGCGGATCTCGTCATCGGCGTGCGGGCGTGGGACAAGGGATCCTGGGGTGCGTGGGCTGGAGAGGCGGGAGCGTCCAACAGGCAAGACTCACGCACGAACGCGACCGCAGCTTCCGGTTTCGCCTCTATTGATGAGACGGATGTCATTGTCCCGGCGTTAGCGGGCCCACCAGCCTCCGGACGCAGAAAACCCTTCGAGTCTCCTGCCGGACTCATCCGGTCGGTTCGCCCTGCTCCTGTTCTACCCTCCGACTCATCCGCTACGCGCACATTCCTTGCCTTTAGCAGGGTGCTGAAAAAGGGCGTTTTCGCCGCAGATTCACGCAGATTAACGCAGATTGAAAAGCTCCTGACGTCTTCTTTCGCGAATAGAGTGCGTCAATCGGCAGCCTACCGGTTTCGATTTCCGGCCTTTGTATTGTTTAATCTGCGTTTCATCTGCGTAGATCTGCGGTCAAATGGTTTTTCCGCAACCTGTTAGAGCCCTTCCCCGACGGAGCGTAGCGAATACATGGTTCTGCGTCGTGTGACGAAGTGCGTGCTGGCTGCTGCACTGGCTGCGGCACTGGCTGCCTGCGGAAAGAGCAAGAGTAAAGCGGAGTCGGGAGGCGACATCGCCATCTCGGCGGACGTCGCAATGCTCGGCACGAGGCGCGGCCCAATCGGGATGACCGATCATCAGGTGCTCACCTGGCTGACCGAGAGTCATCGCGC
>JBKJKH010000163.1:0-4307 GCA_046597595.1 Gemmatimonadaceae bacterium | reverse complement strand
ATGCTGCGCGAGAATATTCACCATCCCCGGAGCGACACCACAATCCGGAATCACGCTCACCTTCCTCGCGTGCGCCTCGGCGTCGAGTGCCTTCTGCTGGAACACAATCTCGGTGTTCCCGCCGAGATCGCAGAAGTGGACGTCGTTCTGCACGGCGAGTGTCGCGAGTTCGAGATTGAAGTAGTACGGAATCGCGCTCATGACGGCGTCCGACTGCTTCATGAGGGCGCCGACGGCGGCAGCATCGCGGACGTCGAGCGGAGTAGGAATCAGCCGCGTGCCTGAATACTTCGCGAGAGAGGGCGCGAGCGACCCGATCCTGAGATCGGCGAGGCGCACTTCGGTGACGTCGGGGTTCTGCAACAGATCGAAGGCGCAGGCCGAGCCTTGCAGGCCGGCGCCAAGCACGAGCATCCGCATTGTGGACGAGTCGGTGTGGTTGGGATGGGGCGACGCGATAAACTAATCGACGGCCGGTCGGCGGGCAGCCACGTCACGTCCGCGCAAAAGGCGCCTCCTTGCGCTTTGCGCGCCAGCACGAGTATGATCAACCATAGTCATCTGACCATGGTCATATGCCAGACACGGTATCGAAGTCAAGGTTCAAGGCGCACGCGCTCGAGCTCTTCCGGCAGGTCGAGCGTACGGGGCAGCCGATCATCATCACCGACCGGGGAATGCCGGTGCTCAAGGTGAGCCCTTTCCGCGCCGATCCCAATGCGGCGTTGAAGGTGCTCCGCGAATCTGTCGTCAGGTATGTTGCGCCCACGAAGCCCGTGGGGGATGACGACTGGGAAAGCGGCGCGTGATCCTGCTCGACACGCACGCGCTCATCTGGTGGGTGTCAGATCCCAGACGAATACCCGCGAAGGCGCGCCGCCTGATCGATGCGCAGGTCGCCGCGTCCAGTCCTGTGGCCGTGTCCTCGATCAGCCTGTGGGAGGTCGCGATGCTCGTGGCCCGCAAACGCCTCGAGCTGGCGATTGACACCACCACGTGGATCGCCAGTGTCGAGGCTCTGCCCTTCCTGACATTCGTGCCGGTGGACAACCGGATCGCTGTGCGAGCGGTGCAGCTGGAGGCGTTCCCGCACGGCGATCCGGCGGACCGCATGATCGTGGCCACTGCTCTAGGCTTGGGCGCGACGCTGCTCACGGCCGATGCGCGGCTCCGTGCGTACCGGCCCGTGAAAACGGTGTGGGACTGACATCGCGACCGCCTTGTGTGCCGGCGCTTTGTGCCGTAAAGTACTACGCCCACCATGACACATCCCTCCACCGAGTTCCTCGATCTTCAGGCCGCACTGGCCGGTGAGTACTCGCTCCAGCGCGAGCTCGGCCGCGGCGGAATGGGGGTCGTCTACCTCGCGCGCGATGTGCAGCTCGATCGTGATGTCGCCATCAAGGTCTTGCCGACTCACTTCGCCCACACCACCACGGCGCGTGAGCGTTTCGTGCGAGAGGCCCGCACCGCGGCCGGACTCTCGCATCCGCACATCGTCCCGATTCATCGCGTGGGCGAGGCGGGCGGCTTTGTCTTCTTCGTCATGAGCTACGTGGAAGGCGAGACGCTCGGCGAGCAACTCCGTACGCGCGGTCCCCTGCCACCAGCCGACGTGACGCGCGTACTGCGCGAGGTGGCATGGGCACTCGCCTACGCGCATGGTCGCGGCATCGTCCATCGCGACGTGAAGCCGGACAACATCCTGCTCGAAGCGGGCACGGGCCGCGCGCTCGTGACCGATTTCGGCATCGCCCACCTCGGCACCGACCCCGGCCCCGCAACGCCACCGGGCAAGATCACCGGGACCGCTCATTTCATGAGCCCGGAGCAGGCCGCGAGCGGGCCAGTCGATGGCCGCAGCGACATCTATTCGCTTGGCGTCGTCGGTTATCTCGCGGTTAGCGGGCGCCTTCCCTTCGATTCGCCCAACCTGCCCGCGCTGCTGGTGCGCCAGGCAACCGAGTCGCCGCCAAGCGTGATGCGCGCCGCACCTGGGCTGCCCCCCGCCCTCGGCGCAACGATCGACCGATGCCTCGCGCGCGATCCCGCTGGCCGATTCGCCGACGGAGAGGCGCTCGCCGCAGCACTCGTCCCGGCGGTGGATGCGCGCCCCTCGCTGCCACCGACGCTCCGCACGTGGCTCAATGCACGGAACCCGCTCCTCGTCCCGTACATGGGATGGTCCGGAGTGTTCGGCTTCATGGGCTTCGCCAACCTCGTCGTCTGGCTGTCGGGCAACCGGCCAGATGGGCCGATGGACATCGTGCTCCTCGCCGCGATCGCCTCCGCCCCACTCGTCCCGGTCGTCGGCTTCCATCTCAACCAGGCGCGTCGACAGTTTCGTGCCGGACACACCCTCGCCGACCTCAGGTCTGCGATCCGGATCGGGCAGGTCGAGCGGGCCGACACCGAGGCACTCGCGCGCGAGGACGAAGAAGCCCGCTCCCACCGCGCCCTCCGAATCGCTACGGTGAGTTCGGCGACCTGGCTCGCCGTCACCGCCGGTCTGGTCATCAGCGGGTCGATCCACGAAGCCACCACCGGCGCGGTGTGGATCATTATGCCTATGCTGAGCACCTTGCTGCTGGGGGCTGCGAGCAACGCGCTTGAGGTACAGTTCCTTCCTGCGGGGATCAGCAAGTGGTGGCAGACGGGGATCCGCGAGCGCCTCTGGAACAGCCGCGCAGGGGAGTGGCTCGCGCGCCGGCTCGGCGCCCCGGAGCGATCGCGCGCGGTGGGCAGCGGTGTGTTTCGCGCCACGGAAGCTGCGCTCGGCGTCGCCGCGTCGGAGCTGTTCGCCGCGCTGCCCAAGGCATATCGCGAGCAGCTCGCCGACCTGCCAGCGACTGTCGCTGCGCTCGAGGCACAGGCGGCCGGCGCACGCGCGGATATCGACGTGCTTGCCGCCGTCGCCCCATCCGGCTCGGCCGACGCAGATGTCGTGAGTGCACGACGCGCAGCGGCGGCGGCGCACCTCGGCGAAAGCGTCGCGGCGCTGGAGGGCATCCGTCTGGACCTTCTCCGGCTGCACGCCGGCGCCAGCGATCTCGCGCCGCTCACAACGCTGATGGACGCCGCGCGCCTTCTTGGCGAGGACATGAACCGGCTCGCGGAGGCGCGGCGGGAGGCTGATGTCGCTGCTGGTAGCGGCCTTGGAGCGAGGCGCATCGCGACGCCTGTGTAGGCAGCGCCGTCAGGCGCCTCCGGCGCGCAAGAGCTCCCAGAACGCCCGTGGGTCCAGTATCGGGATTGGAGAGTCGGCGGCGGCGACGAGGAGGTCCCGATCCCCGGTGACCAGTACGTCAGCAGCGCCGGCTACCGCCGTGGCCACTATCCATTGATCGGCCGGATCTCGAATGACCAGAGGGCTGGGGGCCTTGGGCTTCGGGATAACCGGGGCGCTCCTCAAGACGGCCTCCACCGCTGCGATTCGATCCGCCGGCACCTTCAGTTTCGTCGCCAGCGTCCTCCGCAACTCGGTGAATATGACCTCGCCAATTACCAGGTCATGCTCGGCGAGCACTGACCGAAGCACATCGGCGCAGAGGCCGCGTGTGGCGAACGCTGCGACGAGCACATTGGTGTCGAGACAAACCCTCACGACACGGCGCGAAAAACATCCTCGTCACTGAGATAGCCGCGTGCCTCGGCGAAGGGCATGACGGAGCGGCGGACGTCCTCGAACTGCATGACGGCGAGTTGGCGACGAAGGGCGTCCCGGGCTATGTCACTGCGGGAGCGTCCGGAGCGCTTCGCCAAGGTGGCGAGTTGCCGTGCCAGAGCCCGGTCGAGCCGGATAGTCAGGGCAGAGGTCTTCATGTATGACAATGTAATACATGGCCGGACTGTAGCCAAGTAACCTCGCGGACGGCAACGCGGCCGTGTCTCCATGGCCGACGAGTGGAAGTCCCCACCTCCCGTCACCGTCGTGGCGCCGCGTGGAACCTCACCGGCGTGAAAACACCTCATACTTTCAGGACCCCATTCAAACTCCTGTCCATCGACCCATCCATCGGCATCTCGACTCGACCGCCTGCAAAGTGCATACTTGTCCGCCTCCCCACCTCCCGCAGAGACAATTCTCAATGACGGCATCGCTCGAGCAACGGCTGCATACGTCGCTCTCCGGTCGCTATGCGATCGAGCGTGAAATCGGTCGTGGTGGAATGGCCACCGTCTTCCTCGCGCACGACATCCGTCACGACCGCCGCGTTGCGGTGAAAGTGCTCGAGCCCGAGCTTGGCGCTGTTCTCGGCGCTGAGCGGTTCCTTGCGGAGATCAAGGTGACGGCGAATCTGCAGCAT
>JBKJKH010000064.1:0-7255 GCA_046597595.1 Gemmatimonadaceae bacterium | reverse complement strand
CGTGTTCTGCGCGACATGCCAAGGCTGAGCAGCACCAGGCGCGAACGGGAGCAGGCGTCGCAGGAGCAGCTGCGTGCGATGCGCGAGCACGTGAAGGCGCACGCCGAGAATCGGCCTGGCGTCTATCAGATGGTCGCGTCAGGCGGCGAGGTGGTGTACGTCGGAAAATCCAAGGCGATCCGGTCGCGCCTCCTGAGCTACTTTCGCTGCGCTTCGGCCGAGAAGGGCGCGCACATCCTGCGGCAGGCCACCGACATCCGGTGGGAATACGTGCCGAGCGAGTTCGCAGCGCTGCTGACCGAGTTGCGGCACATCAAGACATTCCGGCCGCGTCTCAACGTCGCGATGAAGCGCGACGCGCGACATCACGCGTTCATCAAGCTCGTGCGCGTACCCGCACCGAAGCTGCTCGTCGTGCGCGGCGCAGGCAGCGAGGACGACGGCACGTACTTCGGCCCTTTCTATGGAGCGCAACGGATTGGCGAGGCCGTGCACGAGCTGAACGACGTGCTGGGCCTGCGGGATTGCGCGCTCGACAAGCGCATGTCGTTTTCGGACCAGGAGGAGCTCTTTGCGCTCGGCGCACGCACTCCGGGGTGTATTCGGTTTGAGGTGAAGAAGTGTCTTGGTCCGTGTATCGCAGCGGTCTCCGAGCGGCAGTACATGGAGCGGGTGGCACTCGCACAGGCCTTTCTCGACGGCCACGATGATGCGCCGATGGAACAGCTGCGCGGAGAGATGCTCGTGCTCAGCGAGAGTCTCGAATTCGAGCGCGCGGGACGCGTGCGCGACAAGCTGCATCGCATGGAGGAACTACGCGAGCAGTTTTCACGACTGCGGTTCGCGGTCGAAACGCTGTCCTTTCTCTATCGTGTCCCCGGTCACGCAGGCGAGGATCGCGTGTACCTGATCCGGCGCGGGCGGGTGCGCGGCGAAGCGGCAGCACCGCGCACCACGGAAGAGTATTGCGCGTTGCGGGACCTGGTCGCGGGGGTCTTCGCCCCGACCGAGCCGCCGGGGGGCTCTGTTCCCGCCCACGAGGTGGATGAACTGCTGCTGCTCTCGAGCTGGTTTCGCCGATTTCCCGAGGAATTGTCGCGAACCAGCCACGCAAGTTGAGTTGGCAGATTCCTTGCAAAGTGCGTCGGTAGAGGGCTGGCTCTGCGCTGCGCGCGCCGCCCTCTTCACCGACTACCTGCCCTTCCGGGCGGATTACATAGAGGTCAGGCCATGGGGACGACGTGGCAGGCGACAACGCTCGTGAAATGTGTCTCGGTCAAGCCGTGGTTGGTGCTTCCGGGCGAGGAGGAAGCCTGCGGTTGCCATGACCTGACGCTGGGCCGGATTTACGAGTGCATAGGCGTGGAGGCAGATGGCTCGTTCCTGCGCATCATGGATGACTCGAACGACGACTACCTCTATCCGGCGAGTCATTTCCGGGAAGTGTGAGCTTGGCGAATCATGAGAGAAGGCGCTCAATTTGAGCGCCTTTTTTCTTTCGTCTTCTGTCGGCCGGTGAGACCTATCCTTGGGCAGGCAAGAACATTGAACCGCAGAGGGCACAGCAACTGTCTTGGGTTTCATTGCGCAAGGGCATTGGTGAGTGGTGCGGTTGCTGCCCAGGGCTGCTGGGTGCGGAGCATCGTGTTGAGGACGGTGAGGAGTTTTCGCATGCACGCGACGAGCGCCAGTTTCTTGGGCTTGCCGGCGGCGATGAGCCGCGTGTAAAACGCCTTGATCAGCGGATTGCGACGTGCGCCCACGAGTGCGGCCATGTACAGCACGGCCCGCACACTGGCGCGACCGCCCTGGATCGAGCGTCGCCCGCGCCACGTGCCTGAGTCGCGATTCATCGGCGCGATGCCGACCAGCTTCGCGATGGCGCGGCGGTCAAGCCGTCCCAGTTCCGGCAGCTCGGCGAGCAGCGTGAGGGCGACGACCGGACCGACCCCGGGGACCGTTTGGAGGAGCTCGTCACGTTCGCGCCAGACGGGGCTCTCGCGCACCATGGTTTTGAGTTCGGTGTCGGCAATCGCGAGCTCACGCTCCAGATACGCAATGTGTTTCTTGAGGCTCTTCTTCACGTGCGGTTGCCCGCGCCCGAGGGCGAGGCCCAGCCGATTCCGCTCCGCCCCCAGCATCTCGAGCAGCTGCCGGCGTCGCGTCAGCAGGGCTTCAAGCTCCCGCGTGGCGGCATCGGCCAATGGACGAATCGCCGGCCGCACGCGCTCGGCGAACAGCGCCAGGATCCCCGCGTCGATGCGATCGGTCTTGGCCAATTGGCCGGTCGATTTCGCAAAGTCGCGCACCTGGCGCGGATTGACGACGACCACGGGCAGCGCCGCCGCGGCCAACGCCGCCACGCACGGCACCTCGTATCCGCCGGTGGCCTCCACCACGATCAACGTCGGCGTGCCTGCCGCGAACTGCTGCACCAGCGTCTCGATTCCGGTCTCCGTGTTGGGGACCGCGTGCGTGGCGCCTGTCGGACGCACCACCACGACCAACTCCGCTTTCGCGACATCAATCCCGACGAACATGGGCACCCCCGCAGAGAGAGCGTTGCGTGCACCCGGTCTTGTCATCATGCGGGCTCGGTGTGGCACCGGCCCCGGCAACTGTTCGGGTTCTCCGCAACACGTGATCGGGACATCGCTCAGGCTGCGCCGCGGTGTGTGACACCCAGAGGACAACGAGCTGACGCCCACGATCAACTTGCCAACAACCTCCTTCCTGCGGCAGACGCTCTTCTCATCATTCCGGCAGATACAAGAGGACGCAGAGGACTGATTGATCTCCTCCGCGCCCTCTGTGCCCTCTGCGGTTCATTTTTGTTTTCTTTCCCTTCTTCGATCCAGTGTGAGGAGGCGGTGAGACTTCGCATTGTGTCCGCTCGTGTCCGCGTTCGTCCGCGCCCTTACCCGATCTCGACGATTTCCACGTCCGCAATTCCCGCGGCAATTGTCAGGATGGCGACGGACGGACGGAGGACGAATCGGCTCGCCCCTGCAGCTCCGGGATTCACCACCAGGCGTCCATCAGCGCGCGTCACCAGCTGCTTGTGTGTGTGTCCGTACACAAGTACCTGCGCGGGATACGCTGCCAGCAGCGCGTCAGGCGTCACTCGCCCCACCTCGTGTCCGTGACTGACATGGACGCGTACTCCGGCGATCTCTTCACTCAACGCCTCGAGGAGACGCGGATCTTCAGGATCATCGGTGTTTCCGCGCACCGCTCGCACAGGTGCAATCAGCGCCAGTTCGTCGAGCACGTCATCACCACCGACATCGCCCGCGTGCAGGATGAGCTCCACTCCGGCCAGCGCGGTGTGCACCCGCGGCCGTACGAGTCCGTGCGTGTCCGAGATCAGGCCGATGCGCCGCGCCGTCACTCGCCTCCCTTCCAGCGTGGCGCCAGCGTGTGTTCCACCTCGAGATGATCCAGGATGCGTGCTGCCACGAAATCCACGAGGTCGCTGACGTGCTGTGGCCGATGATAGAAGCCCGGAGCGGCCGGGAGGATGACCGCTCCCGCGCGCGCCAGCCGCAGCATGTTCGCAAGGTGGATGGCGCTCAACGGCGACTCGCGCGGCACGAGGATGAGCTTCCGGCGCTCCTTCAGCGCCACGTCGGCGGCACGCTCCACGAGTGACCGCGACGCACCCACACTGATGGCCGAAAGCGTCCCCATTGAACAGGGACAGACGAGCATTCCCGCGTTGCGCGCCGAGCCAGATGCGGGCGATGCGCCTCGATCCCCGTCATCGAACACCGTCACCCACGTGTCCCATCCAGCGGCACCGACAACCTCACGAAGACTTCCAATATCGGCGATGTCGCTCTCCGTGCTGAGCAGCCGCCAACCGTGCGAGGACACGATGAGCCAGACCTTCCGTCGGGCCGCCACCAGCTGCGCGAGGACGCGCACTGCGTACGGAGCGCCAGACGCACCGGTGATCGCGAAGACGATCGGGAGCGGCTCGCTCACTTGGGCAATAACCGGTCGGCGAGCACGAAGGCGAAAAACGTGATGCTGATGACTCCGTTCATCGTAAAGAATGCAGCGTCGAGCTTCGTGAGGTCGTTGGCCTTCACGAGGCGGTGCTCCATGAGCAGCAGCGCGATGACCGCCGCCAAACCGAGCACGTACACCGGTCCGGCGTGCGCGCCGACGCCGGCCACCGTCAGGCCAATCACGCTCGCCACGTGCATGATGCGGGTCGCGGTGACCGCTCCACGCGCGCCGAGCGCGGCGGGAAGCGAGTGCAGCCCCTGCGCGCGGTCGAACTCTTCGTCGGCAAGCGCGTAGAGGATGTCGAAGCCACCCACCCACGTCGCGACGCCGATCGCCAGCGCGGGCAGCATCCACCACGGATCGCTCCACTGGCCGGCGACCGCGAGATAACCACCCACGGGTGCGATCGAGAGCCCTAGCCCAAGCACGAGGTGCGACCAGCGCGTGAATCGCTTCGTGAAGCTGTAGAAAAACACCCACACGAGAGCGACGGGCGACAGCGCGAAGCAGAGCGGATTCAGCATCCACGCCGCAAGTACGAACAGCAGTGCGCTCGCGACCACACTCGCCCACGCCTCGGCCAGTCCGAGGGCCCCGCTCGGCAGCTCACGCCCGCGCGTGCGCGGATTCAGCGCGTCGATCTTGCGATCCACGATGCGATTGAACGCCATCGCCGCAAATCGCGCTGCCGTGAACGCGACGACGACCCAGGCAACCGTCGCTACCGGCACGGACGCAACGCGGGACCCGAGGGTCGCCCCCACGAGGGCAAACGGCAACGCGAACACGGTATGCGGGAGCTTGACGAAGTTTGCGTAGCGTACGAGACGCGAAGCGCCGCCGTAGGTCTGCCCCTCGCGCGGCACGCCGGCGGCCTCGCTCATGCGCGCACGCCGAAACGTGACACAACGTCGCCCAGGGCGCCCGCGGCGCCTTCCAGTGCGGCGGCGGTCTCGCGAAGCCGCTCGGTCATCTCGCGTTGCCGCTGGGTGGCGGAAACGGCCTCACCCGTCGTGGCGGCCGTCGCATCCGCGACACGCACCATCTGCTCGGCAACCCCTCCGAGCCGCGTGGAGAGCGACTCCTGACGGCGAGCCGCGCCGGCGGCAGTATCCGCGAGCAGGTGTGTGCGCCGCGCATCGTCAGCAATGGCACGGAAGACCTCCATGGCGTCACCCATCACCTTCTCGCCTTCGCCGACGACGACGTACATCCGGTCGATCTCCGCAGCCGCCTCGTCAGTCCGAGCAGCCATCTGTTGCACCAGCTCCTCAATGTGGGAAAGCGATCGGGCACTCTCCGCCGCCAGACGCCGCACTTCATCGGCCACAACCGCGAAGCCCTTGCCGTGCTCACCGGCACGCGCGGCCTCGATTGCGGCGTTGAGCGCGAGCAGGTTGGTCTGCCGCACGATGCCGTTCACCACATGCGTGACCTCCCCGATCGTCGCGGACGCTTCGCGCAACGCCTCGACCCGCGTGACCATCTCGCGAGCCACGCCCGCCAGCGTCTGCACGGACGCGGCGGCATGATCGGCGCGCTCAACACCTTGTTGTGCGCGCGATTCAACGGAGATGGAAATTTCGAGTGTCTCTCGCGCCGCAGTCGTCGCTCCCGTGGTGGCGGCGGACATCTCATCCGCAGCGGCGCGAATGCGCCCCGCGGCTTCCTTGCCGCCTGACGAGTCTTCGCCGACGCGGCGAAGCAGCTCCGACATCCCGCGCGCTCCTTCCGCCGCGGCGCCACCAATAGTCGCGACCTGCGCGGCGGCGTCCAGCACCGCCCGCGCCGTCTGCTGCGTCTGCGCGATCAGGACCGCCACGTCCCGCAGTGCGGAATCGATCTGGCCGTCGGGGTCGTCGTCCACGTCCTCGTGCGCGAGCAGCGCGGACCAGTCGCGGTTACGAATCGATTGGTTCAGCGTATCGAGATGGTCGAGCGGACGCGACATGATGCTGTTGAGGCGTGTCACAAACCACGCGATCGCAAAGCCGCTCAGCAGCCACGCCACCACCATCTCGCCGGTGCGCAGGCCGCGAAATGCTGCCGTGTACACGATCGCGCCGATGATCAACAGGAAAATCCCGAGCGTCGTCGCGATCTGGGCGATGAGGGAACCGCGATACCGCCAGCGCACCGTGCCGACAGCGACCCCCACCACGACGAGCATGAACGCCAGCGTCGCGAACAGCCGCGTGGGATCATAGGGGACGCTCTCCCAGAACCCGATCATCGGGCGGGAATCCCGAGCCTGGGCCACATCGCGTCCACGCGTGTGCGCGTCGCCTCATCCATCACGATGACCTCAGGCCAGTTTCGCGTGAATCCTTCCTCGGGCCACTTGCGTGTGGCGTCGATGCCCATCTTCGAACCGTACGTAAATGCGCGACTCGAGTGATCGAGCACATCCGCAGGGCCCATCGTGAAGCGCGTATCGCGCTCCGGGTCGATGTTGTTGAGCGCGACCCACCACGCTTCCTGTGGATTGCGCACGTTTACCCACTTGTCGACGATCACCAGCACCTTGGCGAGAGACATCAACCCCTGGCCCCACATGGCACTCATGACCTTGTACGCCTGGCCGGGATACTGCTTGTCGATCGAGACGAACACCAGATTGTGGAAGATGCCCTCGGCCGGCATGTGATAGTCCACAATCTCCGGCACCGTCAGCTTGAGCAGCGGCAGGAAAATGCGCTCGGTGGCGTGGCCCAGATAGAAATCTTCCATCGGCGGCCGCCCGACGATCGTCGTCGCGTAGATCGGATCGCGCCGCATGGTGATCGCCGTGACGTGAACCTTTGGATACAGGTCCGCTTCCGAATAGAACCCGGTGTGATCGCCGAACGGCCCCTCGGTCACGAGTGGTTCCGACGGATCGATGTACCCTTCAATGACGATATCCGATTCAGCCGGCACCTCGAGATCGCATGTCAGCGCCTTCGTGAGCTTCACGGGAGCGCGACGCAGGAAGCCGGCGAAGATGAATTCGTCCACCGTTGGGGGCAGCGGCGCAGACGCCGAGTATACGCTGGCGGGATCGGCGCCGATGACGATGCAGACCGGCATGCGCTCCCCACGCTCCGCCATCTCGCGCCAGTGCGCCGCTCCCACCTTGTGCCGTTGCCAATGCATGGCGATCTCGTTCCGGCTGAGCACCTGCACGCGGTACATGCCAACGTTCCGGATGCCGCGTTTCGGATCCCGTGACACCACCATCGGCAGCGTGATGTACGGTCCG